>JABRWB010000023.1 GCA_039961635.1 bacterium | reverse complement strand
GGGGGGAGGGATGTTCGCCGCGGGCGAGGCGGCGGGGCTGGTCAGCCCGTCCTCCGGCGACGGGATAAGCTTCGGGCTTTCCTGCGGCCTGGCGCTCGGGAAGGTGTTTTCGCATATGGCCGCGAACGGGCGCATACGCCGCGCCGCGACCGCGGAGGAATACCGCATCTACCGCGACGCGCTCCAGCCGGAAATCCGCGAGCTTCGGTTCAACATCCAGAAAGCGAACATGATGGCGCACCCCAAGCTGCGCCACAGCGCGGCGATGTTCCTGGCCTGGCACAAGGGGCGCAAGGTGGAGAGCCTGGTAAGTAGTGAGATAGTGAGGTAGTGAAGTAGCTAATAGTGGTACCGGTAGTTACGAGTCTATGCCCGGAAACAACGCGGGGTGAAGGTTAACTGAAGCCGTTATGAATTGATTTGGTCTTAGTTATCTTCCTTTCCCAATATCAGTTTAAAGCCGTTTTCGTCCACCCAATATCCGTTCGATGTTGTATGTCCGCATTCGGCGGGGGCAAGTTCGGCGAACGCGCGAATTGCCGCCAGAGATACACCTGGGATGTACCAAATGGAGTCGAAAACGTATTTCATCCGTGCTGCTATTTTATCCAGTTTCAGGTTCCCATGGCCGATTACGATAGATTCTGCAAGGGGAAGATAATAGCGACAATACTGGGGATAGAATTCACGACACTCAGGATCGTTTTTAAATGCGTTTGGGATTTCAGGACTCATGCTCGAGTTGAATAGTAGAAAAATGTTGATTCCATTATCGGTCGCGTCTACCGAAAACGCATAAAACTTAGTCTTTATGCCGGTGGGGGTCATACCCTTCGGAAACACTCCTCCTCGGGCGGTGAATAATCCCTTGTCCCAAAAGTGCCTTCAAAGGATAACTATCCGTGAGTTGACTGAATAACTTTGAAACTCCGGGTCATTTACGATTTGCAGATATGTCCATTTTGGCTTAGGATCAGACTGCCTGTCCTGAGCATCGCCGGGGGCGATAAAAAGATGAATAAAGATCGCAACTGCAATTACCGCAGCCGCCTCAACTACCTTCATTAGACCAGCCTCCTTTGCTCGGCAATCTAGCTTACGTTTCACTGGACGAATTTCATCACTCTCTTTGCAATTTTGTTTTCCGCGGCTGAATTTTTTTTTCGCGGCACGCGGACATATAAAAGAACATGCATTCGTTCTAGCTTTGGTTCGTCCCGACCTTCCCCAGCTGCCCGCAGGCGGCGCCGATGTCACGGCCGCGCGGCTTGCGCAGCGTCACGCGCGCGCCGAGTCTGTCCACGAGCGCGGCGAACGCCTCCATGTCGGCGTCGGACGGGCAGCGCAGCGTCCACGGCCCGGCCGCGGGCGACTGCGAGGCGGGCGAGCCCGCGAGCCGCTTCAGCGTTTTAGCGTTCGGCGAAGTCGGGTTGTACGGAATTAGATTGACTTTCCACGAATCGCGCGTGAACGGCGCGCCGCGCGCGCCGCGGGCGAAAAATCCCTTGAGCCACTTTTCGTCCTCGATCTCGGCGCGCCATCCCCAGCGCGAGAGGTGCGCAAGCGCGCGCGCGTCGTGCGGCGACGTGTTGATTCCGTCCAGCAGAATATATTCGAGCGTGATTTCGGACTTCGACGCCATCTGGTAACTCTCGAGCGCTTCGAATATTTCGGACATGGGCTGCTTGGATGAAACCGGAATCAGCCGGTTGCGCGTCGCTTCGTTGGTCGCGTGGAGAGACAGTGCGAGATTGTACTTCCATCCGCGCTCGGCCATCTCGCGGATGCGCGCCGGGTAGCCGACGGTGCTGACGGTAATCCGCCGCGCGGAGAAATGACGGCCTTTCGGATGCGTGAGAATCGCGAGCGCATTCGATACGGCCTCGACGTTCAGCATCGGCTCGCCCATTCCCATCATAATCACGCTGTGAAGTTCTCCGCCTGCGTATTTTTCCGCCTGCATGAATTGGCTGACTATTTCCTCTGTCGCGAGGTTGCGGCCCAGCCCCATCTGGCCGGTCTGGCAGAACAGGCATCCGACGGGGCAGCCGATCTGGCTGGACATGCAAAGCGCGGGGCCGTAGCGCGTCGGAATTAGCACTGTTTCAATTAAACTGCCCGGCTCCGGCTCGAAAAGGAGCTTTACTGTATTGTCTGCGCTTTTGGCCTCTCGCAACAGCTTAAGATGCACGATTGGCGCTTCGAATTCGAGCCTATTCCTAAGAGGCTTCGGCAGCGTGGAAGCGCCGCTCCAGGAATCTATTTTTTCCGCATGAACCGCGGCGAATGCTTGCTTTGCGCGGTACTTCGGCTCGCCGATTGAATCGAAATAAGCGCGCCAGCTTTCCGGCGTAATTCCGATTGCGGAAATACTCATTCCGGTGCTTTTTTGTTGCGGCGAATCGATAATCATTTCGGGTGCCTATTCGCCGCCGTCGTCCCCCCCAGGGGGAGCTTCGGAAGGCGTTTTCGGAACTTCTTCCGCAAACGGCTGGTCCGGATCGGGATCGGTTTGGGCGGGCTTGGGAAGTTTCGGTTTCCAGTACGCACCCTTTTTGCTTGGATCGGCTTCGACGGGGAACTTCTCGGCCAGCTCCAATGATTCCCGGATGAATCTGGGATGATACTTTTTCAGGATATCGCGCATCGATGGATTGTTGCGTCGCAGCTTGGTTTCGATGAACTTAAGCGAAACGCTTTTTGGATCGGTGGGTTCCACCCCCTCCGGCAGGCGTTCCGCCCAAGCTTTGTTGGTTTTGCAGAATTTGCGGATTTCGCTTTCCACCTTAAACGACGCATCAAGCGTTTTGCGCGCGAGCTCGGCCGGCTCCCCTCCGCCGTGATCTTCGTAATATTTAACCATTTCGCGCCCCACGAGTTCGGTGAGGTAGAAATAGCTTTTGTCCATCGGCATGGTCTTTGCCATCTTTTCGATGATTCTGTACATGTCCGAAAAGACCTTGGGGCCTTTCCTCTCCGCGGCTTCCCGCAGGCCGCCGTCGCTGATGTATCTTTCGATTACGCCGTCCAAATAAAAACCGTAGTTTCCTTCAAAAGCGTAATTCAATTCCGTTATCCTTGCGACCAGGCTTTCGGAGTCGTACCAGTATTGCATTTTGGCCGGTCGGGGCGGCGGTATTATGTAAAAGGAATTGCCGGGCGTATCGAGCGCCCTTTCGAATTCATTCATTATTTCCACGGCGTCTTTGCCGAGCGAAATCAGCACCTGTCCCCGGTAAATCAATAGAAATGGATTGTTCGGATCGTATTTTATCGCCAGGTCGAGCTCATGAAGTATTTCCTTTTCGTTTTTCAACCTTCTAAGAACCGGGTGCTCGCCTTTGAATACTGTGTAGCGGTTGCTTGTTACGCTCCTGTAAAGATAATCGGCGAGAAGAAAATGGAAAACGTAATTTTCGGGCCAAAGCGAAATGGCCTCTTTGAAATTCTTGACTGCCAAAACTTCGTTCCGCGGCTTTAAAAACACCGCGTAACTTGCATAGTTGTTGGCGTTTCCCGGATTCTGCTTGATCGATGTTTCGAATTGCCTGCCAACTCTCCAAATTTCTTTCCGGGCGCGCTCGGCAGGCGTGTCTTTCTCATCGTTCGCCGGGATCGGCACGTCAGGATTTTCGTAAGGCTCGTAGGAAAATAAAAGCGCTGTCTGCTCCGAGCGCATTTCGCTTTTTTGCTCGGGTGTCGCCGCCTCGAATCTGGAAATGAACTCGCTTTCCAAAATGGACAACCGTTTCCAGGCGTTTATGACCAGTCCGTCGCACCGCTGCAGCTTTTCCGGTTGCGGCTGGCCGGAATTAGGAAGCTGTCCGTCCTTTTCGGAATAAGTCGACCGCGGCCGCGGTCCGCCCGGACTGCCTTTCGATAAATACCAGGCGGCGGCCAGCATCGCCGCCAATATGACGACGACTACAATCATGCTTTTTGTGGTTTGATTCACGATGAGTCCTCACAGAACGGCTGTTTGACGGACGCGCGCGCCGGCATGTTCGGCGCAACGCGTCGTGCGGGCGCCGCATGATACCAGACCGGATAACGGCTGGGCTGATGGGGCGGCTCCTCGATGTATAATCCGCCCGTGTCTGCTGGAATTGGTATTTCATTCAAGCTGTTTGCGCGCTTGTTTTCGGTTTGTTTGTTGACAGCGGCCGTTGGGCTGAATTTGGCCGCCGCGCCCGCGCTTTTGTCGCACCGCGATTACCTGCTTCCGAACGATTCCAAGCAGCTCAACCCTGAAGCGCTATCGCGAAAGGATTTCAAATTCGTCGCCATAACGATCGATGACGTGCCGCATCCCGTCTATTGCGAGCAGATACTTGACGTTCTTTTAAAGCACAAGGCGCGGGCTACGTTCTTCGTGAACGGGGGACGCGTGAAAGCATTTCCCGATCAGGCGCGAAAAATGGTTGCCGCCGGGCATGAGATAGGCAATCACAGCTACAGCCATCCCAGGATGACGTCGCTTAGCGCGGCTGGGCTTGCGTCCGAGATATCCGACACCCAGCGGATAGTCAAGGAAACCTGCGGAGTGACGCCGGTATTTTTCCGGCCGCCCTTCGGCGACTTCGACGCGCGCGTCAACAAGGCCATCCGCGACGCGGGCCTGATTTCACTTCTTTGGAGTATAGACACGCTCGACTGGCAGCTGCCCGGCGTCGACAAGATTGTTTCGCGCGCGCTGGGCGGACTGCACAACGGCGCGGTTATTCTCATGCATGGAACCAACGCGCAAACTCCTGCCGCGCTGGATATTATTCTTTCGTCGCTGGAAAAAAACGGATACGTAACGGTCACCGCTTCGGAGTGGTTCAGGCTTGCCGGCGGAATCCCGCCGGAAGAAACCGAGCCGTCGAAGATGCCCGAAGAGCTTCGCAAGCGGCTTTACGATACCGAGGACATTATCGGTCCCGATGGCACGCCGATTCGAATATACATTCCAAAATCCGGCGGCGGCGAGGTTAAGCTTTCGGAATTGAAGCTCGCCGGCGGGGACGGCACGGACGGAGTGTTTTCCAACTTGGCGTACATCGAAAACGAGGATCTTCCGCCGGGGCTGGGAACTCGCAGCAACGTCCCGCCGAATTTTTATTTCCCGCCGCACAACGCGCTGGAGCTGGTCCCATCGGGCAGAGATATAAGGCTGGTGCTTACAGACAGCTCGGGGCAGGAGGTCGATCCCGCGTATTATCCTCGTCCGCCGCTTCTTATGGCCGTGCGCGCTTCGGAGCTTGAGCTGCTCGATCCGAACCGGCTGGCGGCGCTTTACGCAGCCGCGGGATTCGACGCGATAGCGATCGTCAACGACACCGGCGACGATGGCGCTTCGTTTCAGTCGCCTGTGAAAGGCGCGCCGGCGCGCACTGTCGTGAACAAGATGGGCTACCCGATTTTCTGTCTGCAGGCGGATGGCACGCTTTTAAGGAATTACATCGACCTCGTCAGGCAAAAGCGGCGCAGCATATGCATCCTCGTTACGCCTGAAACGCTCGGCGACGATCCGGTTGTGGGCGCGGAACTTGTCCGGTTTTTCCGATTCCGCCAGCTTTCCGGCAGCTTCACTTACGACCCGGCGGTCGACATCCGCTCGCGCTGGGGAATGCCGGCCGATGTGGAGATAGCGCGGTTCACCGGGTACAACCGCATCGTGCTGATGTGCTTCTCGCGCACGGGTGAGGCGCACGAGTTGATCGTTAAGTCCGAAGACGAGCATCTCGAAGCCGTCGCGGTGACCGAAACCGGATTGCAAACTTACACCAGATTGACTCGTGGAACCAAGGTCAGGATAGCCGCGGAGCCGATTTATCTTGTTTACCGATGGGGCGACGCCGCGGTCGAGTCGCACGCGGGGCCGGGATAGTGGCCGCGCCGATACTTTCGCTTTCCAAAACCGCGCGCACGCGCCGTGTCAACGCGGTGCTGGACAAACTTGCGGCTGAATACAGAACGCACGAACTTGCGGAAGTTACGGGCCGCGATCCGTACCGCGTACTTATCGGGGGAATCCTTTCGGCGCGCACGAAGGACACGCAGACCGCGCCCGTATGCCGGAAGCTGTTCAAGATTGCGCCCGACCCGCTCAAACTCGCGGCGGTTCCAGAGCGCAAGTTGAAGGAATTGATCAGGCCGGTTGGCTTTTACAATCAGAAGTCCAAAGCGGTCCGCGAAACCGCCCGGATTCTGCTCGATGCGCACGGCGGAACAGTCCCCTCGACGCGCGACGAACTGATGGCGCTTCCCGGAGTCGGGCGCAAGGTTGCGAACCTTGTGCTTTCGGTCGCGTTCGGCCAAGCCGAAATCTGTGTGGACACCCACGTCCACCGCATATCGAACAGGTTGGGCTGGGTGGAGTCCGACGACGTCCTCGACACCGAAATGCAGCTCCGTGAGCTGCTTCCGGCTTCCCGCCACCGGACGGTGAACTTCACGCTGGTCAGGCACGGCCAGGAGTGCTGCCTGCCGGTTGCGCCGTATTGCTCCGCGTGCCCCGTGGCGGAATTTTGCGCGCGAGTCGGTATCGGGCGAAGCAGATAGCGGAAGGGTTGCCCGCGGAAAATGCGGCCGGACGGTTTCTATTTGAAAAAGTATCGCATAATCGCATCCGTTTGGCAAGTTGACCGCCTTTTGCCGCGATGTTAGGATGCCGCCCCTGTGCGCGGATTCTAGCGCGCCGGGGGTATGTTTATGAGCGTTGTAGTTGTAGTTGGCGCCCAGTGGGGCGATGAGGGAAAAGGCAAGATCACGCATCTGCTCGCTCCCCGGTTCGACGCAGTCGTGCGCTATCAGGGAGGCTCGAACGCAGGTCACACCGTAAAGGCGGGCGGCAAGACCTACAAGTTCCACCTGCTCCCTTCCGGCATACTTTATAAAGACAAAATTTGCATCCTCGGCGCCGGCGTCGTCGTGGATCCGATTACGCTGTCCCAGGAAATCGCGACGCTGGAGGAGATGGGGGAGTTCGCGGGCGCGCTGTTCGTATCGTCGGACGCGCACCTCGTCGCGCCGTACCACAAGACGCTCGACGCGCTGGAGGAGAAGCGCCTGGGCAAGTCCGCAATCGGGACGACCGGCCACGGCATAGGCCCGGCGTATTCCGACAAATACCTTCGCATCGGTCTCAAGGCGGGCGACCTGCTCGATCTCGATCTTTTGCGCGCCAAGGTGAAATACGCCGTCGAAACCAAAAACGCGCTGATGGCCGCGCTTTACAACGCGCCCCCGTTTTCGGCGGACGAGCAGTTCGAGCTTTTGAGAGAAGGGGCGAAGAAAATCGCGCCGTTCGTCGCCAACACGACGCCGATCATCCGCGACCTGCTGGCTTCCGGCAAGGAGCTGCTTCTTGAAGGCGCCCAGGGGACGCTATTGGATATAGACTACGGAACCTATCCTTTCGTCACGTCCAGCCACCCGGTCACCGCGGGCGCGTGCCTGGGCACCGGGATCGCGCCGAACAAAATTTCGCGCGTCATCGCGGTTTCGAAAGCGTACGCGACGCGCGTGGGCAACGGCAGTTTCCCCACCGAGCAGCTCAACAGCGCGGGCGACGCGATGCGCGAGGCCGGACGCGAGTACGGGACAACCACCGGACGCAAGCGCCGTTGCGGCTGGCTTGACCTAGTCCTCCTGAAGTATGCGATCATGATCAACGGGGCGACCGAGCTTGCGCTGACCAAGATAGACGTGCTCAACGAGTTCGACTCGATCAACGTCTGCGTTGGCTACCGCTACAAGGACAGCGAAATAACCGAAGTGGACCTGGACGACTCCATCCTCGCAAAATGCGAGCCGATTTACCGCGAATTCCCCGGTTGGAAATGCGACATCAGGTACGCAAAAACCAAGGGCGACCTGCCGCGGCCGCTTTTGGATTACACCGATTTCATAACGGAGCAAACTGGCATCCCGGTCTCGATTTACTCCGTCGGCCCGGATCACGACCAGACGATAATGGATTAGGGACGAGCGGCGGCTCGCCCATCGAGGATTGAGGAATGTAACTTCCTGGCGCGGCATTTGGGCCGCGGACGAAAGAAATATCCTAACCGAATGGCGGAATCGGCCACAATCGGATTGAATCCGCTTGCCGATGGCCGCGATAGCGACAACGGAACGCCCGGCGGCTTACCACTTGCCTGGAACGGCGAATGACCATAGAAACGTACTTCGTGCGCCCGGATTTGGAAGTGCACCGGCTTGCCGGTGCCCATCTGAAGTGCGGAAATTTATCCCCCCCCTTGTCTCCTGCGATAAATCGCCGGATTGAAAGCGCAAAAGGCAAGTAAGCCGGGCGCCTTGCCGGGCGATTGCGGGCGGGGCGGTCAGCCTCCATTTTTGGTTAGATACAAGGCAAGGATCGTGGGGAGCCCGTTTTTGGATTCGGAGGAGGCAAAGGGAGAGATGAAAGCGAAGTTTCACGGCTTCGAGGCGGGCGAACCGCCGCTGGCTCCTGCTTCACTTCATTAGCGTTTCCTTCAAGGCGAGCCGCCGCCTTCCAGCGCGCGGCGCATTCCGAACGCGCGCTCCATCGCACGGTAAATGTGCGTGCCGATGAAATCGCGCCGCGACATCGGCTCGACAAGGACTGTCAGCCAGCCCAGCCTGTTGGCCGGCCAGATATCGGTCACGCACTGGTCGCCCACGATCGCGATTTGCGAATCGGGCGCGCCGAAAAATTCCCTGCAGCGCACGAACGTCGAAAGGAACGGCTTCTTGCCCGGAACGAGCGCGACGCCGGTCTGCTCCTCCACGGATTTCAGCTTGCGCGCGACGCCGTTAGAGACGAGCGCAAGCGACAGCCCCCGCGATTTGAGCGCGGCGATCCAATCCAGGATTTCGCCGGGGACGCTTTCGAGCTCCCAGCGCGTGATCGTGTTGTCCACGTCCAGCGCCACCGCGCGCACACCGCGCGCTGCGAATAAATCCGGCGGAATTTCAAGCACCGAGCCGAAATGAAGCACGGGCCTGAATCCACCGCGCGGCCTTGCGGTATCGCTCAATATCTCTCCCCCCCCGCATCAATCGGCTTCGATCCTTCCGGCGAGTCATCGTAATCGGACGAAACGCCGCGCATCCGCCGCGCGTCAAGCCAGCCCTGCAAAATCTCGGCCGCGGCCCGCGCGTCGATGTTTTCCCTTCCTTTCATTTCCCTTCGGCCGGATTCGCGGTCGGCGGCTTTCATCCGCCGCGTCGAGTAACGCTCGTCAACGAAATGAACGGGCAGACCGAAATCCGCGGCCAGTAGTTCGCCGATGATTCGAATGTTTGTCGTCCGCTCCGTTTCCTCGCCCGATTTGCCAAGCGGAAGCCCGACGATTATCGCCGCGAAATCGCGCGTACCTTCGATTCGCCCTTCCTTCGCCAGCGATTCGAGCAGCCTGCCAAGTTCCGCCGCGATTTCCTTGAAGTCCGACGCCTCGATTGTTCCCGCGGGCGACGCCAGCACGCCGCCGGAGTCGGATACCGCGACCCCGGTTCGCACGCTGCCGATATCTAGAGCAAGAAAGCGGTAGGACACGCGTGGATTATATTGCATAGAGGTTTCCAGCTCCGCGCGGCGCAAGATGTTCTATTATCTTCGCCCGGCCGCATCGGCTGTTCGGCTTTGCAAATTTCGGCCCACCTAGGAGTCGCACTAATGTATAGAAAATTTCGCTTTCACGATCACGGAGGCGGATCTGCAAGTTCGGAGAGGATCGAAGCCTATATCGACCCCGTCTGCGGGATGACCGTCAAGCCGGACTCGCCGCATTCGCACATTCACGGCGGCGTGGAATACAGGTTCTGCTGCGGTGGATGCAAGACCAAATTCGCGGCCGACCCGGAAAAATTTCTCAAAAGGAAATCGCAAGAAGAAATCGAATCCCGCGCCGCGGTCGCGGCTGAAGCCAAGGATCCGGTCTGCGGAATGACGGTCAAGCCCGAAACCAAACACCGATACGAATACGGGGGAAAAGAATACCTGTTTTGCTGCGCCGGGTGCGTCGCCAAGTTTTCGGCCGATCCCGAAAAGTACCTCTCGCCCCGGCCGCAGCCCTCGCCGCAGCAAGCCGCGGCAGGCGCGGGCGTCGAGCACACATGCCCGATGCATCCCGAAGTGACGAAAGTCGGCCCCGGCTCCTGCCCCAAATGCGGAATGGCGCTCGAACCCGCCGTATTCTCCGCGCCGGCCGAGCGAACCGAGTGGATTTGCCCGATGCATCCGGAAATAGTGAAGGACTCGCCGGGGAGCTGCCCGATTTGCGGAATGGCGCTGGAGCCGCGCACGGTGTCGGCCGGGGAGGAAGCGAATCCGGAGCTTGTGGACATGACGCGGCGGCTCTGGATATCCGCGATTCTGTCAATTCCAGTGCTGGTCATTTCGATGGGAATGCACATTCCCGGCCGGCCGTTGGACAACCTGTTTTCGCACGAGGCGATGGGATGGATGGAATTCCTGCTCGCCACGCCGGTCGTTCTCTGGGGCGGCTGGCCGTTCTTCGTACGCGGCTGGCAGTCGCTCGTATTCCGCAGCCTGAACATGTTCACGCTTATCGGGCTGGGCGTGGGTGTCGCCTATTTTTACAGTGTAATCGCGCGGTTCGCTCCGGGCATCTTTCCGGATTCGTTCCGTCAGGACGGAGCGGTGGCGGTTTATTTCGAAGCCGCCGCCGTAATCGTAACGCTCGTTTTGCTCGGCCAGGTGATGGAGCTGAAAGCACGCAGCCAGACAAGCTCCGCGATAAAAGCGCTTTTGGGGCTGGCGCCCAAGACCGCGCGCAAGATCGCCGCTGACGGCGCGGAGTACGACATTCCGTTATCCGAAGTCGCGCCGGGCGACCGGCTGCGTGTCAGGCCGGGCGAAAAGGTGCCGGTGGACGGTTTAGTTGTGGAAGGCGCAAGCAGCGTGGACGAGTCCATGGTGACGGGCGAGCCGATTCCGGTCGAAAAGCGTCCGGGGGACAGGCTTATCGGCTCGACCGTCAACGGAACGGGATCGCTCGTCATGATCGCCGAGAAGGTGGGAAGCGACACGCTTCTGGCGCGTATCGTTCAGATGGTTGCCGAGGCCCAGCGCAGCCGCGCGCCGATTCAGAAGCTTGCGGATGTAGTATCCGGATATTTCGTCCCGATAGTCGTCGCGGTTTCGATCGTGACCTTCATCGTGTGGGCGCTCGCAGGCCCGGATCCGAAAATGGCGCATGCGATCGTGAATGCGGTCGCGGTGCTGATAATCGCGTGCCCGTGCGCGCTCGGACTCGCGACGCCGATGTCGATCATGGTCGCCACCGGCAAAGGCGCGACGATGGGCGTGCTGTTCCGCAGCGCCGAGACGATAGAAACGATGCGCAAGGTGGACACCCTTGTCGTGGACAAGACGGGCACGCTGACCGAAGGAAAACCGAAACTCGCATCGGTGATTCCCGCGGCGGGCTTCGACGAAGTCGCGCTGCTTAAATTCGCCGCGGGAATCGAGCGCGGCAGCGAGCATCCGCTTGCGGAAGCGATTGTGTCTGGCGCGCTCGCGCGCGGCGCGACGCCCGGCGCGTCCGCGGAATTCGAATCCGTTACCGGCAAGGGCGTGAAAGGGATTGTGGACGGCCGCGCGGTCGCGCTCGGCAACGCGGCGATGATGGACGCGGCCGGCATCGATATCACTGCGCTGGCCGCGCAATCCGAAAACCTGCGCGCGGACGCCCAGACCGTGATGTTCGTCGCAGTGGATGGAAAGGCGGCCGGGCTTATCGGCGTGGCCGATCCCATTAAATCATCCACCCCGCATGCGATCGAGCGTCTTCACTCGGAAGGGATAAAAATCGTGATGCTCACGGGGGACGCGGCGGCTACCGCGCGCTCTGTTGCGGGAAAGCTGGGAATAGACGAAATCGTCGCGGAAGTTCTTCCCGACCAAAAGGCCGACGTCGTGCGGCGGCTGCAAAGCGAAGGCCGGTTCGTCGCTATGGCCGGGGACGGGGTGAACGACGCGCCGGCGCTGGCCGCGGCGCATGTGGGCATTGCGATGGGCACGGGCACCGACGTTGCGATGGAAAGCGCCGGCGTGACGCTTGTAAAAGGCGACCTGCGCGGCATCGTCCGGGCGCGGCGGCTGTCCGCGGCGACGATGCGCAACATCAGGCAGAATCTTTTCTTCGCGTTTATCTACAACTCGCTGGGCGTTCCCGTCGCGGCCGGCATCCTGTACCCGTTCTTCGGCATCCTGCTTTCGCCAGTCATAGCCGCGGCGGCGATGAGCTTCAGCTCCGTATCCGTCATAGCAAACGCGCTGAAGTTGCGAAGTATCAGGTTTTAACTTTCCGCTGATCATCCTGCTTGTTTTTTTCGATATCCCCGTCCGCGGCGTGGTACCAATCACCGTTTCAAATCCAACTTCACGGAGGAATGCGATGCCGTACGTATGGGCTAGGCACAGGGTCAAGGATTACAAGGAGTGGCGGAAGCTGTTCGACAGCTTCCATGCGGTACGCAAGGCCGGAGGTGAAACCAGCTATCAAATCTTCCACAACGAAAACGATCCCAACGACATTCACATGATCTTCGAGTTTGACAGCTTCGAAAACGCACATAAATTTGCTGAATCGCAGGAGCTCAAGGACGCGATGGTAAGCGGCGGCGTGCTGGAGGAGCCCAGCATCTCGTTCGTCGAGAAGTACGACAGCGGCACGACGTAGGCCGCCAACCCGCGGCCATTTCCGCGGCCCCGGCGGCGGCCGCCAATTAGCCCGCCGCATCCGCCGCCGCATCCGCCGCCATATCCGCCGCCAAAATTTGCGCGGGTTCGGGCCGCCGTACCTATGCCGTACCTATGCCAAATTGCGCGACGCGGGGAAAATGGGGTATAGCGCGCACGCGCCGCAATCCGAATTTGGACTGCCAGTGTAGCGGGACTTTGTTAAGGCCGCGGAATACCATCACGCCCCACGATCCACGTCTTGCCCCGCGTCCCTTAGTACATCATCGCCACCCCAACGGGTGTCGCTTCGCTTGCCCGCCGGCGGCCCCGTCTCTTGCCGCTTATTTCCAGCGCGCCGCGGTCGCTTGGAATCGCAATCGTATTCTCGGAATAGGTCGGGTTGCGGTGGCTGATATAGCCCGGCTCTCCAGAGCGGGGAACCTCGGAAACCGTCGTTTTGGCCATGACCGTGGGCACCGCGCCGTTGACGAGCACGAGGCGTCCCTTGGCGGCTATCGCTTCGGTGTCTCCGGCTGCGGACGTGGAGGGATTGTACGTCCTGCGAGATGGGGATATCTCGTCGGATACGTTGATGAACTGCGTGGCGCTGTTGGTCTGGACCTGCTGCGATTCCACGGGCCTCAAGGCATGCGGATGGTTCGTCCATGTGGGAGCGGTGTTGCTGTTCGTTGCGTCTATGTTCCCGGCCTGGATAATCATCTCGCACCTTTCAACTTCAAGAATTCAATTATCCGGTCCGCGTCTTTTTCAAGATTATCTTCATTATGAGTGGCTTTCTTCCTTAAAGCTAGTTTTAAGGGTGTTTCTCCCCTATCATTTACTTCATTAATATTAACATTGGCTTCGCATAGTATTTTAACGGCATCATAATATAGCGCATCAACAGCGTCATGCAGCGGCGTATCTCCATTTTTATCTCTAAAATTAGGATTTGATGAAAGCCCCAAAAGAAGAATTAATACCCGATTGCGAGCATCAACATCCTTCCTCTCGACAGAGTCAATAAACTTGTATCCCTTAACAACACAATGAAGCGCAATACTTCCATCACGACTATTACCTAAATTGGGATCCGCGCCCTCGGAAAGCAAAATATTGACTACCTTCTCGTGCCCATTTAATGAAGCTAAATGAAGCGCTGACAAATGTTTCTCAAGGGCATTTATGTCGGCATCGTGAATTAGTAATATTCTGGTAACATTTGCATTGCCTCTGCCTGCTGCCAATCTTAATGCAGACAATCCGTTCCAACTATCTGGTTTGTAAACTAGCAACGAAGGAACAACATCCAAAAGAGTATCAGTCGCGCCAGCATTATCCGTTTCTATCGCCCTAACAAAAAGAATGGGAATAATGTAAAGGCGCAGCATTAAAAAAAGCATTAGCAACAACATTAAAACGATAATATATCTCAATTTCACATCGCACCTATTGTTTCAATAAATATTCCCAAATAATACTTTCAATTATATCTTCGCACAATTCAGTTGACAACTCCGCCTTCGCGCACTCCGTGAGTGCAACGCCGAAATTATAAACTAGGTCATCCATTACTTGACCCATGCAAAAACGCATGCAAAAAGCGCGGGCGCCGCCCTTTGCAATGCAGCCCACGAAGCAAGGGGCATAATCCTCAATTAGATCCTCAAGAGCTTCCTTAAGTGTAACGCCTATTGCATTGCAAAGGCATATCTCTAAATCTGATCCGCCACCATTGCAAAGCCTATCAATTAATTGGTCGATTAAGCATTCTAGCAAGTCTTCTACATCATCATCAATACAATCATCCATGGCCATTTGGATTATGCTAACAAGAAAGGCACATGGATCTGAAGAAGGCGGCCTAGGGGGCTCTGGAGGGTGAGGACCATCCGGCGGCTTTGGCGGCCCAACAGGCGGATCGGAAGGCGGCGCAGGGCTTTCAGGAGGTTTAGGCCTGGACGGCGGCTTAGGGGATTTAGGTGGCCTAGGAATTGGAATAGGGGTTCCCGGAGATGGCCATTGGAATCCGGGTGGCGGCGTGACCCAAGGTGTGGCTGGCATCCACCATCCGGGGCAATCAATAACAAGATTTTTGCCGCCCGAGCTTCCAGGTGCAGGAACATAGCGGCAGCATTCGTTGTTATAAACGAAATATCCCCACGGACAAGAAACGGGCGGGTCCGAAAACGCGGGCGGACCAGGCGGATTAGGCCCATTCCACGGTGGCAGCAACCAAATGGGAACCTTGCCCCAAGGAAATTCTCGTTCTCCAATGCCGGGGGGAACGACTGGCGGTGAATCGAGTGGCGAGCCGCTGTTATATCTTCCACAACACCCATTATTCACACTATTCCCCCATCCCCCCACCGGCGTCATCGTCGGCGCCGGCCTAAGCGTTCCTGCTGAAAATCCTCCCTGCGCGTAATATGCCCCATCCCCTCGTCCTCCCGGATTTAAATCCCTCCCCACAACGAACGACTTTACCCTCGTTCCCTCGTACATCACGTTCAGCCCCGCAATCTCGAACGTCCCGCCTTCCGACGGCTGCATTATGCTGTTCTCGTTCACGGTGTAGTTGCGGTAATAGAACAGCTCGCTTGCGGGATTTATGTCGTAGC
>JABRWB010000022.1 GCA_039961635.1 bacterium | reverse complement strand
AAACGTCTTGGGGAAAATTCCCGGCTCGCCGAATGGAACGTCCGCTCCCACGCGGTAAAACTCGCCGTCGATCACCTGCGAAGTGAAAAACCGGTAGCCAGCTACTTGCGACATATAGCCAAGCGCGATGGGGGTGACATCCCCGATGGCTATTTCCCCCGACGCGTCGCCGTCTATCCACTTCTCCAGCGGATCGTCGCCGAGTCCGTCATTCGCATTCGCGAGATAATGCAAGGCTATCGGCGTAACGTCGGATACTCCCACTTCGCCGGATACATCGTAATCGCCCGTGTTGCGATAACTCCACGAAAGCGTTTTCGTTGCTGGATCGTACGCTAGGTCGGTTACCTTTCCGGCATCCTCGGAAGGAAGTACCAATGCAGCACGATTAGCGGTGCCGAGTTCCGAGAGCCTTTCCTGCAGAACCTGCGATAGATGTAGGATAAGTTCATGGTTAAAGGCACTTGGTATTGAATCCACGGCCTTTGCGGAGTGAACGGTGCACCCGAATAGCGCTGCCATAGCGTTAAGGAGCAAGTAAGTCGCGGAGGCAAAGCGAGTTTGATTTAGTGCGCGCAGAAATTTGCTAAGCTTCGCCTCTTGGAAACCTGATAACAATTCAATTACCCGCATTATCACAATTGATTTCACCCCGAGAAGAATACTCAGACTGCTTTGCCGGCTAACCAACCGTGCCCATGCGCAAAGTACTAGGGAGCTGGCTGCCGACTTGCATGGCATGATACCCTCAATAAGTTTCAATATTCTATAGATTCATGTTGAGATATGTTAAAAGTTGTAAAATCCGCGCTGCATCTTGTTGCTTGATTCAAAATCCCCTCACGCTTCCTATATTCCTCACCAGAGTTTCGATGAATCTTTCGGCCTGTTCCTCGGTCGGCGGGAAGCTTGCGCGAAAATAAGTTGGCAGGCCGAATCCCGCCATCGGGCGCAGGTATACGCCGTCCTCGTTCATCAGCTCGTTGAGTTTTTTTCCGTCCACGCCGCTGTCCAATAGAAAAAAGTTCGCCTGGGAGGGGGGGTGGAATATTCCGGCTTCCGTCAGCTTCGCGTCGATGTATTTCCGCATCCGCTTTACGTTTTCGGTTGTCGTTTTGTAGAATTCCTCGTCGCCGAGCGCCGCGAGAAGCGCCGCGCCGGCGAGCCTGTTCAAATTGAACGGGCCTTTCACGCGCCACAGCACCTGCATCATGCCCTCATGCCCGATTCCGACTCCGGCCCGCAGCCCCGCGAGCGCGTACACCTTCGCGAACGTGCGCGCTACGACGACGTTCGGGAATTCGCGCCATATAAGCGTCGCCTCCGGATAGTCGGGCGCGTCGGTGAAATCGTAATACGCCTCGTCAAGCAAAACTAAAACACGGGGGGGGAGCTTGGACAGGAAATCCCGAAGTTCCCGCTCGCTCACGTACGTCCCGCAAGGATTGTTGGGATTGTCAATGCAGATCAATTTCGTGCGGTCGGTGACCTCCGAGAGAATTTTTCCCAAATCCGCTTTGAAATTCAAATCAACCGGGACGCGGATGCGCGTCGCGCCCTGTGCCTGCGCGTAAATGTCGAATATCGAGAATCCGGGCCAGGCCATTATCATCTCGTCGCCGGGGAGAAGGAACGCCTCGGCGAGATAGTAAATAATCTGGACGGCGCCGTTGCCCATGATTAAGTTATCCGGCGAGCAGCCGTATTTATCCGCAAGCGCCGTGCGCACGCGCAGCGCGTCGTCATCGGGATAATAGTGGACGTAATCCAGCTCGGCGATAATCGCGTCGCGGATTTGCTGCGAGATTCCCAGCAGGTTCTCGTTCGACGCGAGTTTGAGGACGTCCCCCCTGCCCTCGAACAGCTTGCCGGGCTGATACGGCCGGATTTCCCTTATCTGCGGCTTGGCGAGCTTGAAGAAGTCCACGGACGCCTCCGTTGCGCGGGATTGGAGAGGCGATTATACAATTTATATTTTGGGAGTGCGGGAGCTTGCTCCCGCCCCAAGCACCGGCAAGCCGGTGCACTCCTATAGACACTACGCTCCCATCTCCATCCGGTCGTGCGGCGTGACGAGGAAATCGAAGTTCGGATGCACGACCCACTTTTCGTAGAACTCGTGACAGGGCATATTGAACAGGTCGTACTTGATTTTGCTGATGGCGGCCTCGGCTTTTTCGGAGTCCGTGCCCTGGTAAATGAGCGTGTCGGGCTTGAGCCCGGTGAGATCTTTGAGGATTATCGTGTGGTTTTTGAGGGGCAATATCTTTTCTCGCTCGGTTTCCGGCGGCTTATCCTTGACGCGAAGCTCGGCCGACCACCGGTAAGACGCGGCCAAACGCACGTCCGTTCCCTCGCGCACCAGGTAGCCGAACTGGATCCGCGAGAGCGTGCCGTTCAGGTAAAGATACAAGTATTTGAAAAACCGGAGCAACATTCGCGCCACCTCCCCACGCGGGGATTATACCGTGAATTGGTTGCTTTCCAGTAATCCATGCTTGTTTTGGATTGCCGCGGCCTGCCGCTGCACGGGCTTAGGCATGCTCCGGCACTCCCGAACCTAGCTATTTGGGATGCCTGCGGCGGTTTTCCTCGGCTTTGATCAGGGCGATGTTCTTCTTTTCTATTTCCGATAGCCTTTCGTCGTCGTCGCGCGGCGAGCGGTATGACGGGTCGGGGGTGTACCATGTCTTGTCCTCGAAGCAGCTTTGCAGCCACTCGTCCGCGAATTTCCGTCCGTGGCGCGCGTATATTTCATTGCGCCCGTACCGCAGAAGCGAGAGCGGCATCGCTGCAAGCGTTTCCGCGGGAATCAATTCGGTCGCGCTGTCCGGGAATACCTGTTCGAGCGCGTAATACTCGACCATCGACGCGCCGAACCGCACGACCGGAGAATCGGATGACGACGGCTCCCAGTTTGTCTTTACGCCGCGCAGCGTGCGCGAATCCACGCGCTCCAGCCATCCGGTCGTGATTTCCCAGTCCGGATAATATTCCTCCCACGACGTCGGCTGGCCTTCTTCGTCGGTCGGCGGATACGCCGCCTCCATCTCGTTCCCCCACAGCAGCCGGTTGATCGCCGCCCACTCGTCGCCGGGCTCGCCTGTTAGCCATTCGAAATTGACTTCGGGATCCAGCGTCGCGGTGACGACAAGCTCGCCTATGGTTCCCTTCCAGCTTTTGCCCGTAATCAATGTGTATTCGAAAGTGCTGGTGATGTGCGGCGCCCATCCGATGCTCGAGCCGCGGTACGCTTTGAAGGTGTGGTGAACTTTGTGCGTCTCGCCAGGCGCCCAGGAAAGCACGAAGCTTTTCCAAACTACTTCCAGATCCTTTTCGAGTCCCAGCGCAAGGTGCAGGAATTGCGGCCCCAGGTTGAACGGAAATTCGCCCTGGGGAGGTTCTTCGTTCCAATACGCGTTCAAAAGGCCGGAAAGCACATCGCGCTCGTAAGGCAAAGTCTGCGTTCTGTCGGTTGTCTCCACTTTTTTGCCGTCAACGGTGCAAGTGAAATCTTCTATCCATCCCGTATATCCGCCGTACCAGTTTACGAACCAGTCGTCCGGAGTGAGTTCTTCCATTTCGCTCTTGGGAGCGTTTCTCCAAACCGTCGCGCGCTCGTCCGGGAATCCGATCGCAATGGTTACAGGCTCCGGCGATTCGTTCTTGAGGAAAAACGTCACGTCCACGTACGCGTAATAATCGTCAGCGAACCGGATGTTCAAAATTTCCTTTTCCAGTCGCACCGTATCCACTTCGCCCTGCACCGGCGCTATCGCGAGACCGTCAACGCTGGCCGCGCTGTCGTTCGGCCATGCCGGCGTAACGGGCAAAATGAAAAAGATTGCCAAAACGGCGGAAATTAATTTTGTCATGGCTGTGCTCCCCGCGGTTGCGGTCTGCGCTTGCGCGCCCTCCGATTATAACCGCGCTCGGATGCGCCTTGCGCATTCCGCTATTGCCCGCGCCGCGGCCCGCGCGCGCGAACGTGCCGCGCGTGCCTGGCGCGGGGAGTTCCTGCAGGCGGATCGCGCCGCTGCGGGGGCGCGGGAGCCGCGTCAATCACGCGCTCGCTTGCGGCGGCTTCGCTGTCTCCCGCAATCTCCGCGTCGGTGAATTCGTCCCATCCGACGCGGCGGCTCGAGCCTTCCGCCGGATCGGAAAGTATCACGGATCTGCTGAAAATATCCCAGTCCTCCAGCCTGTATTCGCGGCCGCGGAACTCTACCTTGCCTCCCAGCTTCGGCAGCTTCGCGGCAAATTCCGCGTAATTGTCGTGCTCGAACGCGAAGCAGCACCGCGCCTTGCCGCAGCATCCGGCCATTTTCATCGGATTGTACGCGATCCTCTGGTCGCGGCATACGCGCGCCGCGACCTTCATTCCGAACAACCCTTTCATCTTCCTGCAGCATACTTCGAGTCCGCAGATTCCAAAAGACGGCAGGAATTTGTATTGGTCTTCCAGATTGAGCTGGTGCAGCTCGACCCGGCGGGAGTATTTCTTGACAAGGCGCTTGACCAGTTCACGGAAATCAACCCGCCCCTCGGCGATAAAGTAAAACGTGATTTTGTCGAACGCGAGGCTGTTGTCTATACCCGCAAGCTTCATTGAAAGCCCGCATTCCGCGGCAAGGGATTTGAATGTGTCGACATCCTCCTGCACCGGAGCGGATGCGTCTATTGCAAGCAAATCATCTTCGTCCGCCTTGCGCAGGATGCACTCGTTGATTTCCTGGCCGACGTCTTCCTCCGCGCCGGATACGCGTCCCCAGTCCGGGCCGTATGCGCGCTCGACCACCACGACGGCGTCGTTTTCAAGTTCGACGTCCGCCGGCGCAAGGAAAACCGATTCTCGGCCCAGCATGCCGATCCGGACCCGGACCAGCCTCCGGCCCGCGCTAGTCATCTATAAATGCGGCGTCAAACGCGCCCCGCTCAAGCGGTGACCGCCGTTTCCCGCTTGAAATCCTTGTAGTCCATTTCGGCAAGGTGCTTGTAATACAGGAAGTGGCGGCGCACCTCTGTTTCCGCGATGCCGAGCAGCGCTTCGCCCTCCTGCGGAAACTCGCGCAGGAGCCTGCGGAAACGGTTCTCCATCATCGCGTATTCCTTGAACGAGTACTTGGGCTCTTTGAAATCGAGCTGGAGCGGATTCTTGCCTTCGTCTATCAGCCGCGGGTCATAGCGGTAAATCGGCCAGTAGCCGCTTTCGACCGCCATCTTGCCGTGCACCGTGCCGTCCTTCAGGTCGAGACCGTGCTCCATGCACGCCGCGTACGCGATAACTAGCGATGTGCCGGGGTATTCCTCCGCTTCCATCAGCGCCTTCACCACCTGGCCCGGCCGCGCGCCGTAGGAAACGCTCGTCACGTATACCGTGCGATAGCTCATCGCCAAAAGGCCGAGGTCTTTTTTCGCGACGCGCTTGCCGCTTGAGGCAAACTTGGCAACCGCGGCCAGCGGAGTGGCCTTGCTGCGCTGGCCTCCCGTGTTGGAATAAACCTCGGTGTCTAGAACGAGAACGTTCACGTCCTCGCCGCTCGTCAGCATGTGGTCGAGTCCGCCGTAGCCGATGTCGTATGCCCATCCGTCGCCTCCCACGATCCAGATCGACTTCTTGACGAAATAGGGGAGAAGCGCCTTGAGCTCCATCAGATCCGCGTCCAGCTTCCCGTCGCGCTTTTCGAGCAAGACCGCCAGCTCTTCTATTAAATCCTGGTTTTCGCGGATCGCGTCAGCGCTTTTGTACTGCTCCGCTATCGTGGCAAGCTTCGCGATGAGATCCTTTATTTCGCCCGGAGCCGCGCTGTCGGCAAGAATCTTGTCGCGCAGCATGAACGCCTTTTCGTGCAGCTTGTTGACGGAGAGCCGCATTCCCATTCCGAATTCGGCGTTGTCTTCGAAAAGCGAGCTCGACCATGCCGGACCCCATCCGCGATCGTCCTTGCAGTAGGGCGATGTGGGCGCGGTCCCGCCGAAAATGGAGCTGCACCCGGTCGCGTTGGCCTGCATCATCCTGTCGCCGAAAAGCTGGGTTACGAGCTTTATGTACGGAGTTTCGCCGCAGCCCGCGCACGCGCCCGAAAACTCGAACAGGGGACGGCGGAACATAACGCCCTTGACGTTGGACTTGATAAGCCGCTCCGGAGTGTCGGGCAGCCGCTCGAATTCCGCAAGCGACGCGCGCAGGTCGTCCGCGATTTCGCTCTTGAGAACCATCATCAAGGCGCGCCTGCCGGTTTCCTGCCCGCCGATCTTTTCGATGCCGGGGCACACAACCACGCAGGCCTCGCAGCCTGTGCAGTCATCCGGATAAACCTGGATGCGATAGCGGTCATCCGGTTCGGCCAGCTTGTCCACGTATTGGATCGTCTGATAGACATTGGGATCGGCTTCGATCTCCGCTTCCTTGGAAACCTTCGGCCGGATGGCCGCATGCGGGCAGACGAACGCGCACAGGTTGCACTGTGTGCACAGGTCGGCGTGCCATTCGGGCAGGTGCGTCGCAATCGAGCGCTTTTCGAACTGCGCGGTCGCGGTGGGGAAGAAGCCGTCCACTGCGAGCTTGGATACGGGAACTTCATCTCCTTCCATCCGCGCGATCGGAACGACGACTTCCTCGTAGAACTCCCTTTCTTCATCGGTCATGTTCATCATCAGGCTGAAGGGCTTGCCCGATTTGGTTATCTTTTCGGGAATCGGCACCTCGCGCACTTCCGTGAGTCCTTTGCGGAACGCGGCGATGTTTTGATCAACCACTTTTTGGCCTTTCGATGAGAAGCTCTTCTTGATCGCGCCCTCGATCGCCTTGACGTATTTGGATTCGGGAAGAACGCCGGAAACCTTGAAGAACGCCGCCTGCATCGTCGTATTTATTCTTCCGGGCAAGCCGAGCTCTTTCGCGATGTCGTACGCGTTTATGCAGTAGACCTTGAGCTTTCTTTCGAGAATGATTTCCTGCTCCTGCCGCGGCAGCGCGTCGAAAAGCTCCTCCGGTTTATGAAAGGTGTTGAAAAGAACCGTCCCGCCTTCCTTTATCCCCTTAAGCGTGTTGATTCTGCCCCAAAAGGACTCGCTGTGGACCGCGACGAAATCCGGGCGCTGAATCAGGTAAGTGCTTTTGATCGGTTTGTCGGAAAAACGAAGGTGGCTGCATGTCACGCCCCCCGCCTTTTTCGAGTCGTACACGAAGAAGCCCTGCACGTACTTTTTCGAGTTGTCGCCCACGACGGTGATGTTGTTTTTGCTTGCGCCAACCGTGCCGTCCGCGCCGAGACCCCAGAATTTCGCGCGAAAAGTCGAAGGATGCTCTGTGTCGAGGTCTTCCGGAATTTCCAGCGAGAGGTGCGTCACATCGTCCTTGATTCCCACAGTGAATCCGTGGAACGGGTTGGAGCCGCGCGCGTGCTCGAAAACAGCGTTGACCATTGACGGCGTGAATTCCTTGCTGGAAAGCCCGTAGCGTCCCCCTATCACGAGCGGGCGCTTGCGGAGCTTGCCGCCGGCGACGGCCGCGTCAACGGCGTTCACGACATCCAGATAAAGCGGCTCGCCGGCCGCGCCGGGTTCTTTGGTGCGGTCAAGCGCGACGACATGCTTCACGCTGGACGGCAGCGCGTCGATGAAATGCCGTATGGAAAACGGGCGGTACAGCCGGACTTTGATCAAGCCGTACTTTGTTTTGCGCTCCTTGTTAAGCCAGTTGATCGCTTCTTCGCACGTCTCCGCTCCGGAGCCCATTATCACTATAACGGTCTCCGCGCGCTTGTGACCCACGTAGTCGAACAAATGATACTGCCGCCCGGTGAGCCGCGCAAATTTGTCGTAGGCTTCCTGTACCAGGTCGGGGCATGCGTCGTAGTACCTGTTGACGGTTTCGCGCGCTTGGAAATAAATGTCCGGATTCTGGGCGGTGCCGCGCATTGTCGGGTTTTCCGGGCGCAGCGCGCGGTCCCGCACCGCGATTATGTCTTCTTCGTCCAGCATTTCGCGCATCGTATCGAAGGATACGTTGTCTATTTTCTGCACTTCGTGGCTCGTGCGGAATCCGTCGAAGAAGTGCAGCATCGGGACGCGGCTTTTAAGCGTCGCCCGCTGCGCGCAAAGCGCGTTGTCCATCACTTCCTGCGCGTTGCCGGATGCTATCAATCCGAAGCCGGTCATGCGCGTCGCGTAAACATCCTGGTGGTCGCCGAAGATCGAGAGCGCCTGCGCCGAAATTGCCCTCGCCGAAACGTGAAAAACGGTGGGAGACAGCTCGCCCGCGATTTTGTACATGTTCGGGATCATCAAAAGCAGGCCCTGCGACGCGGTGAACGTGGTCGCAAGCGAGCCGCCGGTCAGCGCGCCGTGGATCGCGCCCGCGGCGCCGCCCTCGCTCTGCATCTCGACGACGGTCGGGACTTGCCCCCAAATGTTTTTCTTTCCGTGAGCCGAGTATTCGTCGGCCACCTCTCCCATCACCGAAGACGGAGTGATTGGATATATCGCAATCACCTCGTTCGTCGCATGCGCCACGTAAGCCGCGGCGTAATTGCCGTCGAGAGTGACTTTTCCGAGATTCATGGTTCCACCTCTTAACCGAGATCGGGACGCAATCCGGACGCGGCGCGAACTGTGCCGCGTACCATCTTTCGCCGGGTGCCTAGGTGCAAATGCAAGGTGCGCTTCCCGCGCGCATCGTTATCCAATCGCGCTTTGGCATCGCCGCCGGTCCAAAGCCGATTATATAGTCGGGGCGGAAGCGGAGGCAAACATATAAGGCCGGAACGGGGATTTGTAAGTGAATCGCGTCACATCCCTAACATCGTGCGGACGGCGCTTACCCGGACGGGCACTTATCCCGAATCCGGGCGACAAAAAAGGGCTCCGGCCCAGAGCCGAAAGCCCTTTCACCAGACAACAAGGTCCGGTAAGACCAAAACCTGCTACTTCTTCTTGGTTGCGGTCTTCTTCGGTGCTGCCTTCTTCGCAGGCGCAGCCTTCTTCGCGGGCGCAGCCTTCTTCGCGGGCGCGGCCTTCTTCGCAGCAGCCTTGGCAGCAGGCTTTGCAGCCTTGCTTGTCACCTTCTTTGCAGCCACAACACACCTCCGGTAAGAGAGATAATTAAGTTTATTGTCAACACTTCGAGTTGTCAAATTAAGACCGCGCCAAAACGCTACGATAGCAAAAAAATTCCAGAGTGCAAGAATCGGCTTGAAGCCTTATCCAGAGCCTGTATTGCGACAATGCGCGGCCGGAATTCAATACTGATGCGGCCTGATAATGCCTTGCGCGAGGGGGGGAGGGTTTAATAAAAGTCAACATGCAGTTAGACAAGGAAAAGCGCCAGGCGATGTTAACAACTCGTCATGTTGATAACTTGTGGAAAAGCCGCGAAATCGGCCAAAATCAGCAATACATCAGTATAGTGCATTTTCGGGGCTTCATGAGGCGCATGAGAATTCTCCATATTCGCAAAGGTTGAGAGCTATTAAAATGCATTAATGATTTGATTACGCTTGTGAAATATTTGGAATTGGGAAATTGCCGCGCGAAATTGACTGGCTGGTTTCGTGAGCCTCAAGCGTTCGCGGCTGCGGCCCGAAGTCCGATCAGAAGCACCTGGGCGTCCGCGGGGGAAACGCCGCTCACCCTGATTGCTTGGCCGAATGTCCGCGGCCGAACTTTGTCCAGTTTTTCGCGGGCTTCCTTGGACATATTTGTAAGCGAAGCAAAATCGAATTGACGCGGAACGGCAAGCGATTCGCTGCGCCGGTAGCGCTCGACTTCTTCGAGCTGCCGGGCGATATATCCTTCATATTTGATTTCCACCTCGGCCTGCTCAATCGCTTCGGGCGAGAAGCGCGCCAGCGCGCCCCAGCCGTTTGCAAGGGCTGATGGATCGAGCGATTGTTTCACGTGAAACATTTTTGCAATCGACATTTCCGGCACCTTCAAAGCTTCGAATGCCGATTTTGCGCCCTTGTTGCCCGCTCCAAGCGCCTGGACCTCTTCCGGGCGCAGAATTAGGCTTTTCAGCAAGGCCGAAAGCTCGTCAATTTCGTTTTTGAGCGCCGAAATCAAGGCGAGCTTTCGCTCCGAAACGCAGCCCGCTCTAAATCCAAGTTCGGCCAGTCGCAGCGCCGCGTTGTCGTGGCGGCAAAGAAGGCGGTATTCGCATCGGGCCGTAAACATTCTGTACGGATCGTTTACGCCTTTGGTGACGAGATCGTCAATCAGAACGCCGATATACCCGCGATCGCGGCCCAAAACAAATTCGCCAAGGCCGGCTGAAGCCAGACCGGCATTGATTCCCGCGACAATGCCCTGCGCCGCCGCCTCCTCGTAGCCGCTGGTTCCGTTGATTTGTCCGGCGAAGTAAAGTCCCCTGCACCGCTTGGTTTCCAGTGTCGGATGCAATAACATCGGATCCTGGTAATCGTATTCGACCGCATAGCCGGGCCGGTTGATCCGGGCGTTTTCCATCCCCGCAATGGTCCGTACGAATCGTTCCTGGACATCACGGGGAAGCGAAGTTGACAGCCCTTGCAGATAGACCTGCTCGGTATCCCAGCCTTCCGGCTCGACAAACACCGGATGGCCGATGTTTTCGGGAAACCGGACGACTTTGTCCTCGATGCTGGGGCAGTAGCGCGGGCCGACGCCCGTAATGTCGCCGCTGAAAAGCGCCGCGCGGTGGCGGTTGCGCCCTATGTATTCGATTGTTTCCGCGTTCGTGCGCGTCAGCCAGCAGGCGAGAGTCGGGAGATCCGCCATGTGGTGGAAGCTTGAAAAACCTTTTTCGAAATACTCGGTAGGTTGAACTTCTAGCGCCGTGTAATCCAGCGATGCGCCGTCGACGCGCGGCGAAGTTCCCGTTTTTAGCCTTCCAAGGTTGAATCCTAACGCTCGGAGAGAATCGGAAAGCTCCCGGCTTGCAGGTTCGCCCCACCTGCCGCCGATAATCCGCTCTTCTCCGATAAAAAGCATCCCGCCGAGAAAAGTTCCCGGGCAAATGACGACGCGGCGCGCCCAGAATTCTCGGCCTTCAACCGTCCGGACGCCTTCGATTTGCATCTCATAGCCGCTTCCGGGAGCCGTTTCGCGTACGATCGGCTCTCCGACCGTGCCTTCAATGACTTCCAGATTTCGTTCGCGGCCTAGCGCGGCCTTTATTTCGGCGGCGTAGCGAGGCCTGTCCGCCTGCGCGCGGAGCGTCCAGACCGCCGGGCCTTTGCTTGTGTTGAGACGCCGGATGTTGAGAAAGCTTTTGTCTATCGCTTCCCCCATCACGCCGCCCAGAGCGTCGATTTCTCTGACCAAATGTCCTTTCGCCGGCCCGCCGATCGAGGGATTGCAGCTCATACGGCCGATCGCGTCCAAGCTCATCGTGATCAGCGCGGTTTTCCTCCCCATGCGCGCGCATGCCAGCGCGGCTTCCACGCCCGCATGCCCGCCGCCGACCACAATCACATCGAATTTTCCGGATTCCATTGGCCGCGGGATTATACCAGCGGTTTGGCGACGAGAGCTGAAATTCTGCAGCCGTTTAAGGCGTCATTCACGACGACAAAATTGCCGGCTCGACAATTTTTTCCAAATTTTCGTTCGATATTCGACAAAAGCACTTGAATACGGGTATCATTTAGTGTGCCCAGGCAGTCGGGTATCGTCAGGAGAAGCGCAAGGCGCGCCGCGAGGCGCGCGTTGAGACGCGGCTGCGCATCCGCGCCCGCGGCGATGCTCGTTGTCGCCTTCGTGCTTGCGTCGATCCTTGCGCGGCCGCAGGCGGACGGAACCAGTGCTCCCGATAGCGGACAAAGCGCGCCGGCGCAGAATGCGTCGGAAGGCGCGCGCGGCGAATCGAACTACTCCGGCCGCGCGGATATCCGCGTCGATCCGCCGTCGGTGCGCACCGCGGCGGACATCCCGCGCCCGCGGTGGAGCGCGGACGAGCCGGTGTACCGCGTGTCCAAAGTCGTGGACGGGGACACGCTGCGGCTCTCGGACGGCGAAAAGGTGAGGCTGATCGGCGTGGACACGCCGGAAACCGTGCATCCGCAAAAGCCCGTG
The DNA here is from genome assembly GCA_039961635.1 of bacterium. Classification (NCBI taxonomy): domain Bacteria; species bacterium. The sequence continues at coordinate 25,564 of JABRWB010000022.1, read as the reverse complement.
GAGTATTTCGGGCGCGAGGCGTCCGCGTTCACGAAGCGGGAGATGGACGGCCGCCAAGTGCGGATGACGTTCGGCTACGAGAGGCGCGACCGCTACGGCCGCACCCTCGGGTACGTATGGCGTTATCCGGACGACTTCTTCATCAACGCGGAAATTATCTCGCAGGGGTACGGCTTCGCGTACACGAAGTATCCGTTTGAATACATGGAGGAGTTCCGCGCGCTGGAACGCGCCGCGCGCGAGGAGGGCAGGGGGCTCTGGGCGGACGAGGAAAAAATCGGCGAGCCGGCGCGGTGAACGTCACTCGATTCCGTACCGCTTTCGCTGCCGCGCGCGCCACTCCTTCCATCGCTCGTTCCATTCGTCCCTTAGAACTCCCATCATCACCTCGTCGTGGTAGCGCCCGTCCTTGAAAACGTGGCCGCGCAGCCGACCTTCCTCTGTGAATCCCAGCTTTTTGTAGCACGCGATCCCGCGCTCGTTGAACGCGTAAACGCGCAAAAATATCCGGTTCAGGTTCAATGTATTGAAGCCGTGGTCGATAATAAGTCTTCCGGCCGAAGTGCCGATTCCCCTTCCCCAGAATTCGCGCTCGCCTATGAAGATCCCGTACTCGGCATGCGAGTTGCGCCGCGAGATGTTGTGCAGTCCGATGTTGCCGACGTATTTCCCCCCCTCCCGCTCGACTATCCCCATCACGATCTGGCTCTGGTCGTTTCTCACGCGTTCGAGCCATTGCATTTCCTGGTCGGTGGTAAGGTTGCCCGGAATCATCAGGAAGTGGATGACCGCCGGATCGTTTACCCACTTAACCATATCCGGCACGTGCTCCGCGGTCAGCGGCACGAGCGCCGCAACGTCGTCGTAGAGAAAATTGGTGTTTTCCATTTTAATCGCCGGGCCGGCATCAGCCCAGCCCTCTTCCCAGACGCTTGCCGAATTCGTGCAGCTTCGCGCTTTCGGCTTCGAGCTTTGCCAACAGCTCGTCGTTTTCCGCATTCTCGCCGCCCAGCCGCGTCGAGATGATCAAGGCGAGCGACGATAAATCTTTCGCCTTGTCCGCAACCGCCGAGATCATCGGCACCAGCATCTGCAGCATCGCGCGCTGGTCTTCGATTGCGGCGAGCCTGTCGAGCGCCTGCGAGAGATCGCGGCGCAGCCGGGACAGCTCGTCCTGAGTCGCGAAAAGCTCCTTGTGAACCCCGGCCTCGCTTACAAAGCTCCGCTCTGGCGCTGGATAGTCCGCGCCGACCGTGTCCACGTCGCGTTCGAGCAACAGCAGCAGCCTGCCGTCCGCGCCAAGAGCCACGCCCGAAACGTTGCGCGGCTGGGGAAACGGCGGCAGGAACGTAAGCGCAACCGGCTCCATTCCTCCCTGCGATGCAAGTTCCGAAAGTCTCGCCGCCGTCTTGGTTCCTCCGGCGAGCAGCTCCCGCAGGTTTCTGCCGACTGGCGTGTGGAGCGGCTCGCCTATCCCGCGGAAGTATCCCCGGCTCGCGGACCGCACCGCGAGCGATCCGTCGGTCTCGATAAGGAACGCCGCGCGCGAGAGGGAGAGGAAAGAGGAAAGAAAGTCAGAATCCAATCCGGCGGGCACGCGTCGATTATATACCGTAAACGTACTGCGATTTTCTATTTGCTGTTGGAAGATTCCGCTTCCGCCTCTTCCGCGTGCGCCTCGATGTGGATTCCGCTGTTTGTGATCGAAATGTCGTTTATGTCCAGCTTCACCTTGTAGTCGCCCAGGTCGATCCGCGGGCTGATTTTGGATATGCCGTCCTTCAGCCGGTCGAGCCCCACTTTCAGGTCGCCCACCTGGATTTCCGGAATCTCGAAAAATATCAGGCTTCCCCCGCGCACCGACAGCTTCGCCTTCGCGCTGAACGGGAACTCCTTGTTCAGCCAGGATATCTTCCACTTTCCTTCGAGACCGACTTCGGAGTCCTTGGGCGACAGCGTCAGTTTGAAATCGCTCACGCCGATCTTTGACGCGGATTCCTTCCATACGGACGCCAGCGTGTCCGCGGGCACGTCGAACGAAAGTTCGCCCTCTCCCAGCGTATCTATCACCGGGTCGCCCATGAACGCGGTCTTGATCAGGTCGAACTTGAGACCCTCCGCGTCGAACTTGAGGTTCTTGACGACGTAATCGTTCACCCGCGCCTCGGGCGCGTCCACGACGACCTTTTCGATACGGCCCTGCGACATCGCGATTATTCCGGTGTCCTGTATCTCGACGGTCGCCGACGGGCCGAGCATAAGCTTTTTTCTAAGCCCGTCTTCTATTTTTCCGGAAAGCTGCGGTACGAGCCAGAAATAAAGTATCGCCGCGATAATCGCGAGGATGATGATTATCGTTCCGATGCATCCCGCGAGTTTGTTTAGGCAGCCCATCAGCTTACCTGCACCGACCAGGTTACAAGATCCGTGCCCGGCGGCAGGTTTGTGCTGTCGTCGAGCTGTTCGATCAAAAGCTCGCTCTCGTTCAACCGCTCGTTCACAGCAATATTCACGATGACCGGGTCGTCGAGCCAGTCGTACACGATGCCGCGGTCGTCCGAGTTCGTCTCGCGGTCAATTCCGCGGTCCGCGGTCATTATGTCCAGCACGAACCGCGTCGGCACCGAATTGTCGGGCGCGGTAAGTTCCAGCGGATCGAGCGCTATCTGAATCCCGGTCGAAGACGCGCTGGCGCTTAAGTAGAAAAATTGCTGGTTGAACTGGAGCGGAATTTCGTCCATCCAGTAGCGCGGATCGCCCGGCCTGCGCCAGAGCGTTTCCCAAGCCGCCGGCCCGCCCTCGATTCCATAGTGGTGGTAGACGATGTAAAAGTCCCAGTTCTCGCCGCGGTCGGTGCCGCTGATTACGTGCTGCGGGCGGTTGGTGTCGTTGACGCCGGTGGTCGTAGTGAAATTGAGGACGATGAAGTAATAAACTTCCGGTCTTAACGAATCGAACGTGGCATTAATGTTAATCCTCTCAACGCCCTGGACGGTGCCTTTGAGCGCGTCCTTGGCGCACGAGGACGCGGCCAGAATCCCCGCCGCGGCAAAGAAAAGAACAGCTCTCGACAACAGATTCACGCTTGCGCCACCGGATTGATTTTACCACCGAGTCGGACGGACGAAACGCTGCGGCGTGCGAATCACTTCTGGTACACCTTTTTATATATCCCCGAAAGCAGGCTGCGGATGACGGTCGCCGTCAGGTTGTTCGCCCGCGTCGCGCGCCGGAACGAGTAGGGCAGGCTGTCCTCGCCGTACGGCGTATACACCGCCAGCTGGATGTCGCGTTCCATAAGCTCGGTTTGCAGCTCCGGGCGAACTCCGCGGAGCATCTGCACCTCGAAGAACGCGTGCGGCCGCGCGGCATTCAGCTTGATTCCCAGGTCGGTGTAAACGTCGTCGTGGCTCGCGACGGCCGCCCAAACGTCCTGCGGCGCCTCGCTTATCAAATACTCGATAAGCTCGCCGAAATTGCGGTTCACGTCCGGCTTTTGCGTGAAGCTCACTTCCGGCGGCTCCTTGTAAATCCCCTTGCAGAGCCGGATTTTCGCGGGATTCGGATACTCGCCGCGGTCGAGCGTGCAAAGCGTGCGCAGGTCGGCCATCGTCCGCTTCAGATTCGCCTGGAGGACGATTCCGACGTTCGACATCGTCCGCAGCCATTCGCGGTAGGTGACGACGGTGAAGTCGGTGTATCCCGTGTGCTCCATGTCGATCCACGCGAAAATTCCGCGCTTCGCCGCGGCTTCGACAATCGCGGTCATGTTGCGCTCCGCGGTCGAGGGGCCGTTTTCCGGCAGGTCGAATCCCATCTGGCTCGGCTTGAGGCTGATGCTGGCGCGAACGCGGCTGTCCGAGATTCGCCCTATCGCGCGCATGTATTCGTTGACCGTCCGAAGCACTTTCCAGTCCTGGGTGTAATGCTCGCCGAGGAAGTTGATTATCGCGGTCGCCTTCGGGTGCCGCGCGTTGAGTTTTTTCGTTTCTTTAATGGCGTCGTCGATCTTTTCGCCCGCTACCCAGATTTTGAACGCGGGGAGAAAGAGCTTGTTTAAAACGCGGATCGTCGTCTGGTATGTGCGCGCGGACGCGCCGGGCGCGGTCGGAATCACGTGAGGATGGGGAAACGTGTCGTTTTTCGGCGGCGCGGCCTGGGAGCTTGAAACGGATTGCTGCCCGCGCGACGGGTTGGCTTCGTCGCGCGCTGCATTTTCGGTTCCCGGCTGTTCGCTGGCGGATGCGCTCATATCTGCCACGGCAGATCCGTTCCCGGAATGGGCCGGCGGCGATTATAACACCGCTCCCGGAGTTATATGAATGAACGGCTTGAGCTTGAGAATTTTGGCTTTTGTCACTCCGCGACTCGCAGCGCGCGATTCCGTGGGGCAGGTCCGAAGGTCGAGCGGCCAGAAAAAGCAACGGAAAACAAACGATTCGTTCAGGCTTGCCAACAGGCGGAGATATCGCCGCTTCCGAGCACAAGAATTTTCGGAAATACCGCGCGAAATGTGGCGAATCCTCAAATCGGGCGATAACATATAAGCGGTTTCATATATAATTTTCGTTGGGAAACCAGAGGAGTCATTGTTATGGCTTGCCTCCGATTCATGGCGGCTTGCGCGCTTATCGCGTGCGCGTCTTTTTTACTGGGGTGCGGGGGAAGAGGCCGATTGGGCCGTGATTCCGCATTGCCTGATGTTGCCAAATCTCTGCTTGAATCGGCCAGGATTGAGGTGGCCGGGTATGCGGTGCCCGCCGGTGTGGACGACGGGTTGTTTTCTATGCTTGCCGGGCGGCTTCTATCCGAGTTGGAGGCGTTTGAGGTTGGACGCTCCAAATCACAAGCGGTGATCGCATCGCCGCCCCTTATGCTTCAAGTTTCTGACAACGGGGACGGTACGGCGGACTTTTCCTGGCGCTACCACCATCCGGGGGATTACAACCTGGACGGAGAAGTGGGAGTGGCCGATATCACGCCGATTGCGCTGAACTACCTGCAGTCGGTTACGGATGGGAACCGGGACAACGTGCAGCGGTTCATAGACGGCGACCTTTCGGGCGAGATCGGCGTTAGCGATGTGACTCCCATCGCCATCAACTTTCAGTCGAATTACCGGGTGATTTGCGGGATTTTCCGGTCGGCGCCCGCGTCGAACTGGACTTCGGACGAATGGCGTGCCAATGCGGTGTTCAGCGCGGTTGCGGCGCTGACTCCCGCGGATCCGGAGGCTGCTGCACTGGAAGTCAACCGGAGCGAATCGGCGACGGACTACGGATTCGCTGCGCTTGCGGTGGACATGAATGTGGCAGGGCTGACCTCAGGGACGTATTACTTCGGAGTGCGGGATGCGGGGAATCCGCCAAGGTTTGCTTCGGCGGACGTGTTCAGCCTTTCGGGGCGGGATATTCCGGAAATCGCGTCCGTTAATCCATCGGGCGGGATTCCCGGAACGAACTTGGAGTTTTATGCCGACGTGTCGGCCGGAACGCCGCCGTTCACGTACGAGTGGGACTTCGGCGGGGGAGCCGCGCCGAACGCATCCAGCGAGGAGCTGCCGCTCGTGACGCTTTCGCAAACGACGGGAAGCTACAACGCGAGCGTTACGGTCACGAATGCGTACGGGAGCGACACGTACGAGTGGGTGCTGGGTGTGGGAAACGCGCCTTCGATCGAATCCGTAACGCCGCTTACCGGCAGGCCGGGAGCGATTGCGGAGTTCTCCGCCGTCGTCGCAGGGGAGCCGCCGCTCGCATACGAATGGCGGTTCGGCGATGCCGCCGGCCCGGCCGTATCCAATGAAGAAAGCCCCTCGGTTACGCTCACGGATTCGAAAGGCGAATATCCGGCGAGCCTGACGGTGACGAATGAATACGGAGTAGACACTTTCGACTTTTCGATTTACGTGGGCTATCCACCGGAGATAACCGGAGTAACTCCGGACATAGGGATGGCGACGCGCAATGGGACGTTCGAGGCGGAGGTATCCGGCGATGCGCCGCTGACATACGACTGGGATTTCGGGGGCGGGGCGCAGCCGGATGCAAGCGCGGAAGAAAGCCCGCCGGTGACATTCGGCCCGCATCCGGGCGTATACAACGCGAGCCTGACGGTTTCCAATCCCGCCGGAAGCGACACGCTCGAATTCGAATTCGAAGTCATTCCGCTATCAGGCGACGGGTACACGCTGATTGCGCCGGTCAAAGTGAACGATACTTTTCTGATCGATATGGACGGAAATGTCGCAAATTCATGGACAAGCGATTATCCCGCTTCCTTCAGCGCGCTTCTTTCGCCGGACGGATATTTGTACCGGCAGTGCCAGCTAGAGCAATCCCAGTTCGGAGCCGGGGGAGCGGGGAGGATTGAGAAGCGCGATTGGGACGGAAACCTCGTATGGTCATGCGAAGTGCAAGGGCCGAAGCACATTTCCCACCATGATTTCACGCTGATGCCGAACGGCAATCTTCTGGTGATAGTCTGGAACGTATACTCCCCGGAAGAGGTGATCGCGGCCGGAAGGAATCCCGAAGGGGTTTCCGGCGGCGGAATGTGGCTGGATTCGATCAAGGAGATTCAGCCCGTCGGCACTGACGATGCCAACGTCGTTTGGGAATGGAAGGTGTTCGACCACCTGGTTCAGAATTTCGATCCCGCGAAACCGAATTACGGCAATCCGGACGACCATCCGGAGCTTGTGGACTTCAATTACGACTTGAACGCCCAGCTGGAACTCACGCATTTCAACTCGGTCAGCTACAACGAGCGGCTCGACCAAATTCTAATCAGCGTCCACGCGTACTGCGAAATATGGATAATCGATCACTCCACTACGACCGAAGAAGCGGCCGGTCATTCTGGAGGAAGATACGGCAGGGGCGGCGACCTGCTGTACCGATGGGGAAATCCGGCTGCGTACGGCGCGGACGATGTTGCCAGCCAGTATCTTTTCTGGCAGCATGACGCGCAGTGGGTGGCCTACGATTTGGAAGGGGGCGGCAACATCACGGTTTTCAACAACCAGCCGGGGTTGATAGACGGAATGCCTTATTCAAGCGCCATTGAAATGACTCCCGCCACCGTTTCGGAAGGCGTTTACAATTTCGCCGGCGGGGTGTTCGGTCCGCCTGCACCGGAATGGGAGTTCATTCCCGACCCGCCCATGCTTCTTTTCAGCCAGCTTTTGTCCAGCGTTCAGCGGCTGCCCGGAGGAAATACGATGATATGCAGCGCGTTTCCCCGCAAGATTGTCGAAGTCACCAAGTCGGGGACCATAGTCTGGAATTACGATGTCAACGTTCCCGAAGGAGTGGTGTCCCAGGTTTTCAGGGCGACGCGTTATACGCCGGATTATCCGGGACTCGCGCGTCTGAGACAGCAATGATGGCCGGAGTCAGAATCGCGGTTATTGTTTTGCTTTTGTCGCTTGCGGCGGCGGCGGATTTCGGCTGCTCGCGCGCCCTGGGCGGCCGGAGCCCGCGCGTGGATTCCGCGATTTCGCCCCGCGTCTCCCCGATGGACGCGGCGATCGCCGATATAGATTCTTACAATCTTCCCGCAGGCGTTGACCGGCATCTCTTCGAAATGCTCGCGCGCAAGCTCGTCCTGGAGCTGGCCGCGAACGAGGAAGGCAGATCACTGTCGCAGGCGAAGATTGCCAGTCCGCCGCTTCAGCTTCTGGTGGAGGATAAGGGGGAGGGGACCGCGGAATTTTCCTGGCGGTATCACCTGCCCGGAGATTACAACCTGGACGGGGAAGTAAGCGTTGCGGACATCACGCCGATCGCGCTGAATTATCTCGAATCCGTTACTGACGGAAACCGGGACAACGTCCAGCGGTTCATTGACGGCGATCTATCCGGCGAAATTGGTGTCAGCGACGTGACTCCCATTGCTCTCAACTATCAGGCGAAGTATGAAATCTACGCGGGAATTTACACAAGCGCTCCCGCGGCGAACGCTTCGTTGGAAGAGTGGGAGAGCGGCTCGTTGTCGGGCACGTACGCCTCGATGATACAGCCGCAGTCGGGCTGGCAGGAAGTTAACGTCAACCGCGAAGCGTCGGACACCGGATACGGCCGCGCGAGTATTGCATTCGACATCGACGCGGCCGGGCTTTCGACGGGAGAATATTACTTTGCGGTGCGGGATGCCGCACAGCCGCCGCGATTTGCTTCCTCGGATGTGTTCAGCCTTTCGGGGCGCGATTTGCCGAAGATAGCATCCGTGTCGCCGCGCGGGGGTTTGCCGGGATCCCAGGTGCAATTTTACGCGGATCTGGAATCCGGTACTGGTCCTTTCAGCTATTTTTGGGGTTTTGGCGGAGGGGCGGTTCCGAACACTTCAATGGACGAGCTGCCGCTGGTGGCCCTGACCACCGAGACCGGAGTTTACCCTGCGTTTGTGGTGGTTTCCAACGCGTTCGGAAGCGATACTTATCAGTGGGAACTTCGGGTCGGGGAAGCGCCTTCGATTATTTCAATTTCGCCCAAATCCGGAAAGCCCGGAAGCACAGCCGCGTTCGAGGCGGAGGTGACGGGCGAGGCGCCCTTCCTGTTCGACTGGCGGTTTGGGACTTTGTCGGAACCGCAGCAATCCGGTGAACCAAGCCCTGCCGTGACGCTGACCACTGTGAAAGGCGAATATGAAGCCAGCTTGACGGTTTCGAACGAATACGGCTCCGATTCGATTGAATTTTCGGTGTTTATCGGCGATCCGCCGGAAATCGAAAGTGTTGCTCCCGATATCGGGATGGCCACGATGCCGGGGAAGTTCGCGGCGGAGGTTTCGGGCGACCAGCCGCTTGCTTTCCACTGGGACTTCGGCGGGGGAGCGTCCCCGAATGAAAGCCAGGATTCAAGCCCCGTGGTCGATTTCGGGCCGAATCCGGGCAATTACTCCGCGAGTCTCACGGTGTCAAATCCGGCGGGAAGCGACAGGTACGACTTCACGCTGGAAGTTATCCCGCTTTCGGGCGACGGTTACACGCTTTATGCGCCATTGATTGGAGACAAAACATACTTGGTGGATATGGAAGGAGAGGTGGTGCATTACTGGACGAGCCAGTATATCCCCGCTTTCAGCTGCGAGTTGACGGAGGGCGGCGAGCTGCTGCGGATTTGCAACACCGAGGAGCACCCGTTCGGAATGGTCAACGGCGGCAGGCTGGAAAAGTTCGATTGGGACGGCAACCTGTTGTGGAGCCACGAGATTTCCACGACCGAGGAATTGATCCACCATGACGTAAAGCAAATGCCCAACGGCAACGTACTCGTAATTGTCTGGAGCGCTTATACGGCGGAGGAAGCAACCGAAGCCGGGCGGAATCCGGCCAACATTTCCGAGTTGGGCATGTGGTTCGATTCGATTCGGGAAATTCAGCCGGTAGGGGCGAACGGCGGAATAGTGGTATGGGAGTGGAATTCCCTTGACCACCTGATCCAGGATTTCGATCCTTCCAAAAACAACTACGGAGATCCAGGGGCGCACCCGGAGTTGATCGATATAAACTACGATCCCAACGCGACGCTGGAGCTGACGCATATCAACTCGGTCGAATACGATGAAGACCTCGACCAAATCCTGATCAGCGTACACGCGTTCAACGAAATCTGGGTCATAGACCATTCGACGACGACTGAAGAGGCTGCGGGACATACGGGCGGACGGTACGGGCGCGGCGGCGACATCCTTTACCGATGGGGCAATCCGGCCGCATACCGCGCAGGCTCGGATTCGGACAGGATGTTTTACTATCAGCACAACGCCAACTGGATAAAGGAGGGATATCCCGGAGAAGGAAACATACTTGTTTTCAACAACCAGGTGGGCATTACGGATTTGCAGAATCCGCCCTATTCCACGGTTGTCGAATTCAGCCCGCCCATAAATCCGGACGGAAGCTATCCACTGGGCGGTTCCAGATTCGGCCCCTCCGGCGTGGTTTGGGAGTACGAGGCGCAGCCGCGTGAATCAATGTTCAGCCTGCTTTTGTCGAGCGCATACAGGCTGCCCGGCGGGAACACGCTGATTTGCTGCGCGGAGCAGGCCTGGATTTTCGAGGTGGATCCTTCCGGGCAGATCGTTTGGGAGTATTTCAACCGGTTTCCCGACGGATTGCCGGCGCACGTTTTCCGTGCAAGGCGTTACACGCCGGATTACCCCGGACTGGAGCGGTTGAGGCGGCAATGAAATTAACCGTCGTACATTCGGGGGAATCATCGGAACGGGCCGGATCCGGCCTTGCTTCCGTGCGGATGCGCGGCGTTGAAATTTCATTCCGGTTTCGATACAATATTATTCCATCATTTTTAATCGTCGTTTGATTTTTGGAGTTGTGCCATGATCCGCTTTAATTCTTCAATAATTTTGTCTGTTTTGATTGTTCTTCTCGCCGCCGTTTCGCTCTCCGCATGCTCCCGCAATTTCCGCGGCGGCGCGAGCGGAGGCGGGGGGCTGACGCCGCAGGCCGAGGTTTCGCTTTCCGACGCCGTGCTTCACGACCTTTCGGCTTACGAGCCGCCGGACGGCGTCGACCCGAAGGTCTTCAAGCTGCTGGCGGACAAGCTGGTGGAGGAAATACGAGCGAGGGAAGAGGGCCGTCTGCCGTCGCAGGCCGCCCCCGCAAGCCCGCCCCTTTTCCTGGTCTTCACCGATTTGGGAGACGGAATTGGAAACTTCGCGTGGAAATACTACCACCAAGGCGACTACAACCTTGACGGGGAAGTGTCGGTTGCCGACATCACTCCAATTGCGCTCAACTACCTTCAGTCAGTTTCCGACGGCAATGCGGACAACGTCCAGCGGTTCATTGACGGAGATCTGTCCGGCGAAATCGGAGTGAGCGACATCACCCCGATCGCCCTTAATTACCTTGCTTCATATCACGTTGTTGCCGCAATTTTCGAGGAATTGCCCAGCTCGGCGTGGACGCTTTCGAACTGGCAGGAAAAAGCCGCGGCAATCGTTACCGCCGCGTTGATATCGGATTCTCCCGGGACTGTGAAGCCCGCCGTCAACCTGGATCCCGCCAATCCGAAATACGGCTGGTTGAGCCTTGATTTCGATATCGACGCAGCGGCGCTGACATCCGGCGATTACTATTTCGGAGTCCGGGATTTAAGCGACCCGTGCAAATTCGTGTCTTTCGACAAGTTCAGCCTGACCGGGAGGGACGATCCGGAAATCGCGGCCGTGAGCCCGACCAGCGGCTCGCCGGGCTTGCAGGTTCAATTCTACGCCGATCTGCTTTCGGGCGCCGAGCCGCTCAGTTACAGTTGGAATTTCGGCGGCGGCGCAAATCCCGATCATTCAGAAGAGCAAAGCCCGATAGTGACGCTCGCGGCGGCCAAGGGCGCATATCAAGCTAGCGTGACGATTTCCAACGCCTACGGGAGCGACACATTCGAATGGGAACTTACGGTCGGCGAAGTTCCGGTTATCAATTCTGTCTCTCCGATAGGCGGAACGCCGGGCCAGCCGGTGACGTTTTCGGCGGAAGTCGCGGGAGAGCAGCCGTTCACGTACTCGTGGGATTTCGGAGGCGGGGCGACCCCGGCTCTTTCGGATGCTCAAAGCCCCACGGTCAGCCTTGCCGACGCAAAAGGAAGCTACTTTGCGAGCCTGACGGTGACCAACGTGTACGGAAGCGACACATATGAATGGATTCTGGGCGTGGGCGATCCTCCGGTGGTCACAGGCGTAAGCCCTCTAATCGGGATGTCGGGGCTACCCGGCGCGCTTTCGGCGGACGTTTCCGGCGACCCTCCTTTTGCGTTCTCCTGGAATTTCGGGGGGGGGGCGGTTCCAAATTCCAGCGCCGATGAAAACCCGCAAGTGACTTTCGGCGATTTGCCCGGCGATTACGCTGCGAACCTGACCGTTTCCAACAACATCGGCAGCTTCAGTTACGATTTCACGCTGAAAGTGATTCCGCTCGGAAGCGAAGGATTCACGCTGTTTTCGCCGATGAACGACAATAAAACGTACCTTATAGACATGGACGGGAACGTTGTCCACGATTGGACGGCGGACTACTATCCGGGAGCCGCGGTGGAGCTGTCCGCGGACGGATACATGTACCGGCTATGCAACATAAACAATCCAACTTTCAACGGGGGGGGGAGCGCCGGCAGGATCGAAAAGCGCGACTGGGACGGAAATCTGGTATGGTACTACGAGCTTAGCAGCTCGACCCAGTGCTGCCATCACGACTTCGAGCTGATGCCCAACGGCAACATTCTGTTGATCGTATGGAACCTGTACACGCGCGACGAGGCGATAGAACATGGCAGAAATCCTTCATATACCAGCATGCGCGGATTCTGGGCGGACTCGATCGCCGAGATCGAGCCCGTCGGAACCTCCGGCGGCGAGATCGTCTGGGAATGGTACGTGTGGGATCATCTGATCCAGGACTACGACGACACCAAGAACAACTTCGGAGATCCCGCCGAACATCCGGAGCTGATTGACATAAATCTAAGCCCCGGCTCGCCGCTTGACTGGACTCACGTGAATGCGGTGGCGTACAACGAGGACTTGGACCAAATCGTGATCAGCCCGCATTCGATCAGCGAAATCTGGGTCATAGACCATTCGACCACTACCGAAGAAGCGGCCGGCCACACCGGCGGGCGGTACGGCAGGGGCGGCGACCTGATTTACCGCTGGGGAAACCCGGCATCCTACAAAAAGGGCGCCGCAGAAGATCACAAGCTTTTTTATCAGCACGATCCCTACTGGATTCCCGACGGCCTGGAAGGCGAAGGCGACATTCTGATTCTGAACAATCAGCCGGGTTCGTTCGACGGCCAACCTTACTCTTCCGTTGTACAAATAACGACGCCGCTTAATCCGGACGGCAGTTACTACATGACCGACGGATTCTACGGACCGAGCGAGCCAACCTGGGAGTTCATCTCCGATCCGCCCAATCTTTTTTACAGCCAGCTGATGTCCAGCGCGCAGAGACTGCCGGGAGGCAACACTCTTGTGACCAGTTCACTGCAGAGGTGGCTGTTCGAAGCTACGATGGACGGCGAAATCGTCTGGGAATACGACAACCAGTTCCCGTCGGGCAGCCCGGGATTCATCTTCAAGGCGTTCAGGTACACGCCGGACTTTCCGGGCCTTGCCCGGCTGGAGCAGTGACCGACGGCTAAGGCCGGGTGTGCGGCGGTGCCGCGGCTTGGGCGGATTTCGGGCGGGCCGCGCGCGGGGCGGCCGAGTCCATGCGGGGCTCATTGGGAACTTGAATATTTTTTTGGGGTTTTGAGGTATAAACATCCCATGCATCCGGGCGCGGCGGGGTATTCGTCCGGATGGAGAAAGTCCGCGTGCGGCGTTCCTGCAGCCGCGCGATAGATGGTTCGAATTTGATGGCGGTTGGGGCGATTCGAATTCGGTGCAACGGGGCGCTTTCGCTGTTGGCGTTGGCGGTGTTGCTCGCCGGTTGCAAGGCGGATGGATTGAGCCCGGGCCGAAGCGCCGCGGCGGACGCGGGAAATCATTTCCGGGTTGCGCAAACGGAGCTGTCCCGGATGGCTGTTCCAGACGGCGCCGATCCGAAGGTTTTTTCCCTGCTTTCCAAAAGGCTCTTATCGGAATTGGGCGAAATCGCGAACGGCAGAACTTCTTCGCAGCTGCCGCCGCAGTCCCCGCCTCTGATGCTTGAATCGGTTTCCAACGGGGATGGAACTTATTCCGTTTCGTGGCGCTATTTTCTGCCCGGCGACTACAACCTTGACGGGGAGGTTTCCGTTTCCGACATAACTCCTGTCGCTCTTCGATTTATGCGGTCGGTCACCGACGGCGAAGGCGACATCGTGGAAAAATTCATTGACGGCGACGGCTCGGGCGAAATCGGCGTGGGAGACGTGACCACCATCGCACTCAATTTCGGCGCCAGGTACAAAATTCAATTCGGGATTTACGATGTTCCCCCGTTTTATTCCTGGCAGGAAGAAAAATGGGAAACGGCGGCTCTTTACTTCGGAACCGCGTCGTTTGATCCCGCGGATGAGTCCGAGCTCCCGCTCGTCATGAATCTCGACCAATCCAGTTCGCATTACGGCTGGACAGGTGTCGAGATCTCCCCGGGCGGCCATGGTCTTCCTTCGGGAGAGTATTACTTCGGGTTGAGGGACGCCGACGGGGCATGCGAATTTACATCGAGCGCGCCTTTCCATCTGGGGGGAAGGGACGGCCCCTCGATCGCCGGCGTGTCTCCGCTTTGCGGCCTGCCGGGAACGGAGGTGCGGTTCGAAGCGGAGCTGACCGCCGGCGCGGGACCGTTCACGTACGAATGGGATTTCGGGGGGGGAGCGCAACCGGCCACTTCGACGGATGCGGCGCCGGTTGTGGTTCTTTCGACCGCGCCCGGCGTGTACGAGGCGAGCGTGACGGTTTCGAACAACTACTCTAGCGACACGTTCGCATGGTTTCTTGAAGTAAAAGCCGCGCCGGCTCTGTCGCGCGTAAATCCGCGTGGAGGCGCGCCCGGCGAGGATGTTCGATTCACCGCGGAGGTGGAAGGCGCCGGGCCGTTCACATATTTCTGGAATTTCGGAGACGCTGCAACGCCCGATACCTCCGACGAAGAGCGTCCGCTGGTGACCCTTACGGCCGTCCCCGGCGATTATCCCGCGAGTGTGACGGTTTTTAACGATTGTGGAAGCACCGAGTTCGAGTTTTCGGTGGGCGTCGGTGCGGTTCCTGAAATCCTGTCGGTTTCTCCCTCTTTGGGAATGGCCGGTCAAATCCTCGTGTTCGCCGCGGAAGTGGAGGGCGATGCGCCGTTCGACTATACCTGGAATTTCGGGGAAGCGGGAATCCCCGACTCGGCTGACAGCGCACAGCCGTCCGTCCGGCTGACGGACGCGCCCGGCGATTACGCTGCGAGCCTTTTGGTCGAAAATCATTGCGGCTCGTCGTTGCACAATTTCGTCGTGTCGGTAATTCCCGAATCCGCGGACGGATACACTTTGGTCGCGCCGCTCGGCGAAAAGAGAACGTATTTGATCGATATGGATGGAAATCCCGTCCACACATGGGACAGCAATTACTATCCGGGGCTTTCAGCGGAGCTTGAGGAAACCGGCCATTTGCTTCGGCTTGGATACGTGGGCGGTTTTTGGTTCAACGGGATGGGCAAGGCCGGAAGAATCGAGGAGTACGACTGGGACGGAAACCTGGTTTGGTCGTACGAGCTTTACGACTGGGAGCGATGCTGCCATCATCAATTCGAAAGGCTGCCCAACGGGAACGTGCTTTTGATAGTCTGGAACGCGTACTCCCGGCAGGATGCGGTTGACGCGGGAAGGAATCCCGCCGGTATATCCCAGTACGGAATGTGGGTGGATTCGATAGTCGAAATAGAACCCGTACTTCCCGACGGCGGGGAGGTCGTCTGGGAATGGAAAGCATGGGATCATCTCGTTCAGGACTACGATCCTTCGAAGGCCAACTATGGAAATCCCGCGGAGCATCCCGAGTTGATCGATTTCAACTTAAGGCTGGATTGCACGCTCGACTGGACGCACATAAACACGGTGTCGTACAACGCGGAGCTTGACCAAATCGCGGTAAGCCCTCGCGACTTGAGCGAAATCTGGGTGATAGACCACTCAACCACGATGGAAGAGGCCGCCGGGCACACGGGCGGAAGATACGGCCGGGGCGGAGACATACTTTACCGGTGGGGAAATCCGCAGAACTACCGCGCGGGCGGGCCGGGCAGTCAAAGGCTGTTCGGTCAGCACAATCCGTACTGGATCGAAGACGGTCTCGACGGGGCAGGAAATTTGCTCGTGTTCAACAACAACGCGGGAACGCTGGGCGGGGAGTCGTTTTCGTCGGTCGTCCAGCTCGCAACGCCGCTGAATCCCGACGGAAGCTACTATTTGACGGACGGAGTTTACGGGCCGGCGGAACCGGCTTGGCAGTATTTATCCAATCCGCTCGGGGATTTTCATTCGCAATTCATGGGCAGTGCGCAAAGGCTTCCCGGAGGGAACACGCTGATATGCAGCGCGCTTCAGAACCGGATTTTTGAAGTCAACCCGATGGGCGAAACAACGTGGGAGTTCGATTGCAGGTGGCAGGCGGGCGAGCCGTTCGATCTTTTCAAGGCGATAAGGTACACCCCGGACTATCCGGGGCTTTCCGCCCTGGGAAGCTGACCGCATTCGGCCGCCAAGGAAATCGGCGGCTGCGTTACTTTGGATTGCGATATTTCCGACGAAAATTAACGCGCCTCAACCGAGGGGCTTTAATTCCAAATATTCAAGCTCTTTGGAGAAAATCGCGCCGCGACCTGCCGAAACTTGAATTGTTGCGTCAGCCGTACGTTCAATATTTCACTTTCAAAGAAAAGCGAATGTCGCAAGCCGCTTGAAAGCGCAATGCATTGAACTTGTTTTTGAATGTGTTGACAAGGTTGTAAAAAAGCGCTAGTTTGTCATCCGGGCTGTCCAATGGGCTTCACCCGAGTAATTGGGAAAATGGCCTTTGGTTCATTTGAGGAGAAGGCACATGCAAGGGGAAGTGGACTCGGCTGGACGGAATTTGCCGACGCGCAGCCATAAGCTGTGCATGGCCGGACTCGTTCACGATTTGGGAAAAATCGGACAAAGAGCTTGCGAGCATAAAAAAGGGCTTTCACCCGAAGTGCTTTCATCGGGATATCAAACCCTGTATCTACCAAGTTCCGACAACCGCTTTTCGCGTTTCCACGTTCTTTATACGGGCCAGTTTCTTTTGGAATCCGGGCTTGGAAAAAGCGCGAGTTGGAAAGGGGTGGAGGGGATCGCGCTCGGTCATCACATACCCTCGACATTCGAGCAATGGATTCTCGCGCGCGCGGACAGGCTTGCGAGCGCCGCGGATCGCATTAAAGACTGTGACGATTCCCAGCCGGACTATATCAAGCAAATGCGCGAGCGCGCGCTCGTGTCGGTACTGTCGCTTTTGAGGCTGAAGGACAACGCAATCAAAGCGGGCGACGAAGCCGTGCTGCCGCTGTGCGCGGGATTCGAGGGCGTCAAATTGGATGCGCTTACATCGCCGTCCAAAACCAACGTGAATCAGGCCGGATATCAAAAACTTTGGGAGGGCTTGTTAAAAGAGTCGAAGGACGTCAAGTGGAACGATGACAGGGAAGCCGCGCTTGAAAAAGCGTCGGCGCTTCTGGAATGGTACGGATGGACGGTTCCCTCGGCCACGAACGCGTTTTCCGACATCAGCCTTGCTGATCACTCGAAAGCGGTGGCGATAATCGCGGCGGCGATTGGCGCGCTTTTCAAAGACGGCGACGGTGATTTCGATGAGCTGTTCGGAAGCGACGCGGCGCTTGGGCATCTGGCAAAGGAAGCGGAAAAGTGTTTTAAGGAAAATCGCGAATGGAATGGCGGGCCGTGCGGTGAAATCGAAAAAGAACGTTGCGGCGGCGCGCTTTTCAGAATAGCGCTCGGAGATTTGGCCGGGATACAGAAGTTCATCACCGATATCGAGGCAAAGGGCGCATCGCGGCAACTCAAGGCGAGAAGCTTTCTCGTGGATGTATGGGCGGACAGGCTCGCCGCGAATCTGGCTGCGGAATTTGGCATGCCGAAAGCGTGCCGGATATATGCGACGGGCGGCAAATTCCTTTTATTGCTGCCGAATATTGAGGACAGCGTCGAAAAAATCGGAGAATTCCTAAGAAACGCCAACAACGAATTAGCTGAAATCGCCGGAGCGGATTGCCCGCTTTCGTTGAGGCTTGCGAGTCTGCCGATTTCCCAAGCCGACTTGATGAGCAAAGGATTCGGAAAGAAGCTTCAAAAATTGCTTGACGAGGAACTGCCGCGCGCATCGTCGCGGCCGCCTGCGGAGGCCGGATTTTTCGAGGCTGTCGATCCGAGGTTTTGGGAGATGGATCGAAAGGAAGAAACCGAATTCGATCGCGACCTCGAAGAGCTCGGACGAAGACTGGCTTCCGCCGACAGAATTGTCGTTTACGGAAAGCAATCGGGACATGCCATCAAGGTGCCCGGCGCGGATGAGTGGATATTTGCGGGAAGCGGCCGCGATAACGCTGCGATCCTTTCGTTCGGATTGAACTCGATTCGCGGCGGCTGCGACGGATTGAGATACTACGCGGGCGCGAATTCGCCTACCTGGAAAGGAAAGGCGGGCGGCGGCCTTCAATTCTGGAAAGATCTTTGGGAAAAAAGAAATTTGGACGAAGACGAAAGCGATAATGAGCGACGGCCGATCACCTTTGACGAACTTGACGCCGCGGCTTGCTTGACAACCGGCTTCGGCAGAATCGGCGTGCTGCGAATGGACGTAGACAACCTCGGTTGGCTTATGGCAAAAGGACTGGACGAATTCGAAAAGTCCAAGCTTATCGAGGAAACCGGGGAGCGCCAAGCGTATTCAATGGGCCGGATGATGTCGCTTTCGGCTTCTTTGGTCAGGTTTTTCAGCGGCCTGCTCCCGATAATACTCGATGAATTTCGGTTTAAGTACGGCGAGGAAGAAATTCGCGCAGGCGACCTTGTGTTCACGATTTACTCCGGCGGAGACGACGCGTTCCTGGTGGGGCCGTGGTTTGTCATGCCGGAACTCGCGATGCGGATTCGCGATTGCTTCCGAAGTTGGACGGGCCGGAACGCGGATGTCGGGCTTTCGGCGGGTATCGCGCTTGCGGGCGGAAAATTCCCGATCTCGGTTGCATCGGAATGGGCAGGAGACGCCGAAAGCGCGGCGAAAAACCTTGGCCGGGAATTCGAACGGTCGCTTAAGAAGGATCGACCGGTCCGCAAGGACAGGATGGATTTCCTGGACTTCACCGCAACCTGGAACGAGTGGAATTGGATCAGGAAAAAGCGTGCAGAGCTTGTGGAAGTATCCGCAAAAATTAAAGATCAAGGGCTTATCCGCATGCTGGGCAAGGTCGCCGTTGCATATCTGCGCGGAAGAAAATACCTGCGGGAATTCGAACAGGCCGAGCGGCCTGAGTTTTTCAATCCGGGCCGGTGGAAGCCGCTGCTTGAATATTCTTTGTCCAGGATGAAGGGAAAAGAAGGCGATTCCGGTTCGGATGGCGCGCTGGCCCGCGAATTTTCGGCTGTGTTTTTGCCTTCCGGTGCAAGCGGCCGCGAAACGGTTTCAGGCGGACCGGACGGCAGGCAGCCGATCGAATACCTGGCCACAATTGTGCGCTGGGCGGATTACTTTTGCAGAAATAAAGTGAAGAAGGAAAAGGAGGTTCAAGATGTCGCTGGCTGATTATGTTAGAAATTCGCCAACCCCGGATTCGGCGGAAAAGATGATTCAAGAAGCCGAAGCCATTGCAAATTCGCTTGCGTCGCGAAAATTCACCATGACGCAGCTTCGCGGTATTTTCGGGCATGTGCGGCGACTTGATGCAATGGGCCAGGTTAAGCGGGACTGGACCAAGTTTAGGCTGCTGGAGCCCCGAATTCATTATCGACTGGAGCGTCACATAGAACAGAACAAGGATAGTCGCGATGCGGTAATTTCGTTTAAGAAAGAGATACTTTCCGCGTTGAAAGAAGTGGGAACGGACGATGGCAAATTCAACCGGTTCGTCGAAGCCTTCGAAACAATTGTGGCCTACATGCCGAGGAAATAAGGAGTAAGAAATGGGCGTACCGAGATTAACGAAGAAAATCGTTGCCAGATTCAATCTCGAGCTTTTGACCGGAATGCGCATCGGCGCGTCGGATCCAGGCATTGCAATTGGAGCAATTGACGCGCCGGTGATTCGGGATCCATTAACTAATGAGCCATACATACCCGGCTCGTCCTTAAAAGGCAAGCTTCGAAGTTGTTTGGAGCGTGTGCGCGGAGATTACGAGCTTGATGCAAATGGTAACGCTCTCCCATCGCAGAAACTAGATTCTGTTTCGGCTATGTTATTTGGAGTTTCGGCCGATAAACCGGAAGCTGGAGCAAGGCCATCGCGCCTTACCGTGCGAGATTCGTTTCTTACAATAGAATCACGGGAGAAATTCAGGAGTGCAGAGTTTTTTTTGGATTCGCAATTTGGCGAAGTAAAAACCGAGAACTCAATTGATCGACTTACTGGTGGAGTGAGTCGAGTCGGAGGTCTCAGAACTTTTGAACGCGTGCCTAGAGGGGCAGAGTTTTCCTGCGAGATGGTACTTTCCATCTGGGACACGGACGGCGACGGCAAAGAGCTTTGCGAAGCTCTGAGCAAATGCCTGACGCTGCTTGAAACGGAATATTTGGGCGGAAGCGGAACACGCGGCTATGGACAGGTCATGGTTTTGCCCAAGGATATCGTGGAAATCAAGTTCGTTGACGGAGCGATTTTGGTAAGGAAATTGGAAGACTGGGGCGACGTGATTCCGTTCAAATCCTTGCTGCACGGGGATTCGCGTAAGGAAATCGGGCCGGGAGCGGCATAGCCCTGCCGGTTCTCGATTGGGATTAGGAGGAGTTGGGCATGCCGCCTTTGCTTAAATTGATTTTGCACTTCGGGCGCTCCGCCGTGCACCACATCGGAGCGCGGTTCGTGACGCAGGAGCACGGCGCGCGGCTGCCGGAAAACGACACGATAGTTCCCGCCGCGGCGGTCGCATGGGCAAACACCACCGGCAAGTTTCCCGATGACTGGTTCGCGCCGGACGGCGGCGCCGTGGCCTGCTCCGGCCTGCTTCCCGTTCTGCTCGATGAGGACGGAAAGGAACATCTGTATCTGCCGGTTCCGCCGAAGTCCATTGAAATAAATCCAGCAGAACAGCTGCACTTGATCAAAGTGGTCAACAAGGTCAGGTGGCTGCGCGAGGATGTATGGAGGCAATGGGCTTCGGGCGTTGACGTCGCGGAATTGGTTCTCGGCGAATATTTTTCTGAATTCGAAAAGCGGAACGGAAAGCCGAAGGAGCCGCCGCTTACGCTTTCGGAGTATGACGGCAAATGGGTGAAACGAAGCGTCCAGGAGCGCGTGCTGCTGCAACCGGATATGCTTGAGGCGCGTGCTGAGCGGGAACGTGAGGCGATGAGAAATGATCGCAAGCCCGCGGATGAAATTGGCAAAGTGGTCGCCAAAGCCTCAGATCCATACCGCGTCGCTTCTTTCCGGTTCGCCAAAGGCGCGGCAGCCGCGGTTGTCGTGGATGCGGGCGGGCATGAGGCCGAGTTTATAAAGGCGGTCAAGTTGCTTGGATTGGCGGGCATCGGCGGAGATAGGACATATGGCTACGGGCAATACCAGTTCGAGCCGTCGAAAGACAAGTCTAATTTCAATCTTCCGGAGATTGCTCCTGCCGGCGCGGCGCTCACGCTGGGCCTGATGTATCCGGGCCACTCGCCCTCCGGCGAAATGCAATCCGCGCTTTCCCACTCCGCTTCGCGCTGGCAGGCGATTTCCCGCCAGGGGCGAAACACGGTGCCGGGAACATCGCAGATGGTCGTATCCAAACGCGTCAGAATGGTGGACAAGGGCGCGCTGCTTGCGGGGCTTGCTCCGGGCGCGCTCGGCCATCCGGTCAACGTATTCCCGGAATGCTACACGCCGGAGCCGCCGCTCGAACCTTGGCAAAAGCGCATCTGGCGCTCCGGGCGCACGATCGCATTGCCCGTCAAGCTGCCGGACGGAAACGGCTCCGCGGGAGGTGCAAAATGAGCACTAATGCGCTTTTCGATCCGCGCGTGGACAATCTCGGACTTCCGGAAATCTGGACGTTCGAGGTGGCGACCCCGCTCCACATCGGCAGCGGGGAGAAGCTTTCCTACCAGGCGTACGATTTCAGGTTCGACGGGGGGAGGATGTTTTATCCGGACTTGGCGGCGTTGTTCCCGCAGGGGGGCATAACGCCGAAACAGGGAATAAAATGGGACAAGGACGGCATTCCGGGCAGCCCCTGCTGGTCGGACTGGGGCGTCGCGCCGGAGCTGGTGCCGGCGTCGGGGAACGGCAGACCCCCGGACGATGGAGGCGGCGAGCCGTCGGGGAAATTCGAACCTGCGAAGCCGACGCCCGCCTCTACCGTTGAAGAGCTGCTCATTGCGGCGGAAACCCACATGGAAGCGGCGAAAGCGATCGGATTCGACCAAAAGTTTCCGCAGCATTGGGCATCGTGCGGTGAAGATGATTTCAAGTTCATGAAGCTTTTAAGAGACCGGGACAAGGTCAGGCAGTGCCCGAACCTGCCCGAATCCTGGGACAGGGAGCAGGGATTTATAGACTACTGGCGCGGCCTTAAATCCGCAAAGCATAAAAGTCCTACCGGCCGCGCCGCCCCAAAAGGCGCAACGGCGGAGGAAGATTGCGGCAACTTCGCCGACCTGAACGAGCTGCACCAGTTCATCCGGGACGGATTCGGCAATCCGTACATCCCCGGAAGCTCGCTAAAAGGAAGCCTGCGGACGGTGCTGCAGGCGAACCGCGACAAGCTTGCGGGTGACAAACGAATCGAAAACATGCGGCGCCCACCGGACAAGAACGATCAGCGCGATCGCGGCGGCGGCTTGACCGGCGATTTGGGGCGGCTGTTTCAGGTTTGCGACGCCGCTCTTTCTCCGCTGGCTTTGGGGCTTTACAGGATAAGCGTCGTCAGCAAAGGCAAGCCCGGCGCCCCCATAAAAGTGGAGGCGCTTCTTCCCGGAGCGAAATTCGCGGCTTCGATCCGCGTCGATGCATCGCTCAAAAAAGCGAAGGCGCATGGCAAACTAAAAACGTCGTTCAATCGGGATCAGGTCTGGCAGCTTGAGCAGGAAGAAGGAAAAAACGGCTGGCATGCCTTGCGCGGGATGCTCAAATCCTTCAACGAAGCGGTGGCGGGTTACCAGGCCGCGGGACTCGACCGGCGGGCGGAAAAGTCGCAGGACGAAGACGGCCGAAGGGCGCTCCGGCAGGCCGCGGAATGGTTGAAATCCACCGTGCTCGAATCTCCCGGCGGTTATCTGCAGCTCGGATTCGGCTCGGGCTGGAGCGGAATGACGGGCATCCCGGCGATGTACGACGACGAGAAGAAAATTATCGAGAACGCGAACAAAATCGGCAACCGGTTTTACAAATCAAGACTGAAAGACGGAAGCTACGGCCCGGGCAATCCCTTCCCGCTTTCGTTCAGGCTCGTCCACACGCCGGAAGGATGGCGGCCGATGGGGTGGGTGAAGCTGGTGGAAGTAAGAAACTTTGGAGCATAGAAAATGGGCAATGCGGTTACTCACCTTATTTGCACGGTGGGAACAAGCTATCTCAACCGACTTCGCGCGTCATACGATCCGCTTCCCGATGCGCCGCACATTGCGGTTAAAGAATCGGAACGCACCGATGAGGAGCTTAAAAGGGATTCCGCGGAACTGAATTCCATCTTGTGCGTTCTTCCGCAGGTCGGCGGCAAAATAGAGCAAATTGACTTTTTCGTTTCGGATACCGACGACGGCAGGTATATGGGGGAATTATACAAGGAGCTTCTTCCCAGGCTGTTGGATGGCAAACGGAACTCATGCAAGCTAAAGAAAGTGTTGATTACGCTAATTGAAGACCTGAAACCAATCTACAACCGCTTTTCGCCTTACGGTTTAAAAAACCTGGTCGTCAAAATGGTGGAACGAATACGCGCCATCCGCGAGCGCGAAAACGGTATCGTGGCGATAAACGCCACGGGCGGATACAAGGCACAGATCAGCTTTGCGGGTCTCATCGGACAGGTTATGGGCTGCGATGTGTGGTATCAGTTCGAGGATTTCAAGACCGCGGTCAGAATGCCTCCGATGCCCGTTTCCTACAGCATCGAGGATTGGCTGGACAATTGGGAAATTTTCGATGCGCTCGCGGACCACGACTTGCTGGATCCGAAGGAGCTTGGAATAAAGAATCCGGAGTCCTTTGTTTCGACGGCAATCGGCGCGCTGTTCGAATACGTAGAGAGCGAAAAAGTGATTTATTTGAATCCGGTCGGTCAATTGTTTCATGAAAAGTTCAAGGAAATCGTGAAGCGCGAAGGCGCAATTTGCGCTCCCAAGCCGCGCAAAGGCCGCTGGGTGGACGGCATCCACGACACTCCAAATTACGACAAGAATGTCATGGCCTGGCTGGACAAAACCTGCGACGATTTGAATTTCATCGAACGCAGGAATTCATTCGCATGGAGCGGCCCGTCGCTCCCCCGGCTGAAAGTAAAGCCCGGTGCTACGGTCAAGCTGATTAAGGTGGATATTTCCACGGAGCAGGCGACTTATCCGTTTGAATTTGTCACGACCGCCGCCACCAAGCGGGAGCAGAGCGCCGCGATGCATTTGGTCAAGGAAAAATTAATTGGCCTTATGAGGTTGTAGCGTCTTGAAATCGCCTAATTTATGCGAAAATATGCCTGAATCTTATGAAGTGGCGATAATGTTTATCGACCTTGTTGACCACGCGGAGAAAACGAAAGAGTGCGAGGACAAAGTGCTTCAGTGTCTGTTGTTTATGCTGAAGCATTTGATGATAGATATGATAAATGAAACACGCGGAAACCAATCGTTTAATTTTACTGGCGATGGGGCGCTAATTGGTTTCAGTCAACCCGAATACGCACTGGAGTTTTGCCTCAGCTTTAGACAAAAATGGCCTGATTTGCTGTCATCAATCCAAAATAAGTACAAAGAAATTAGATATCCTAAGGATTTGGAATTCAGAGCCGTGCTGCATTGGGGAACTGCATTTCCCATTCAGTATTATACTGGAGATCGTCAGGATCACGTTTCACGTGACATTATTATGGCCAGTCGGATACTAGCCAAGGTTAATGGGCCGGATGTTGTTGTTACGGATGAGTTTGTGAGCGCTTTAGGCTCCGACTATTTTCGACTAATGCCGACAAGCAATTACAAATTAAAGGGCGATCGAAAGAATAAAAGAAAAGTATTCAGGTTGGTTGGAGGGGGTGAAAAGGAAGCATCGCTATGGTATGAGTTGGGTTTGGCATATGCCCGAAGGGGACAGCATGAAAAGGAAATTCACGCATACAAAAAAGCCCTCCGGATTAAACCATCATTGGCGTCCGCGCTCTTTAACTTGGCGCGTGCTAATTATGATTTATGCAAATATTGTAAAGCAATTGAATTATTTGACCGATTAATTGTTGACCCTACGTATAGAACGGCTTCCTTATATTATCGTGGCCGCGCGAAATATGAAATAGGGGATCGTTTGGAGGAAAATGACGAGAAGCGAAATGAGTATTTTTGCCGGGCAATTGAGGATTTTGAATCGGCTTTGGAACTGGATAGATCTTACATAGAAGCGCGGGAGCTGAAGGAATTTGTAAAATCAAAAATGAACAATCATCAAAAAAGTGCAGCAATCAACTCCTTTGACAGTGAATTTGATCATGCCGAGGATTTTTATGCTTAACATGCCTTCTTGCTTTCACATCCTTGATCCCGATTGCGCTTTATCCCATCCACCGCGACGCGGAGCGCGGCATCGTCCGGTTCGGCAAGCCGCCGGAGCGTGCGGAGCGGACGGTTTTCGTCTTCCAGCCGGCTTCCGTAACCTCGAAAACGGCGAAAACCGGGGGAGGTTACACCAAAA
>JABRWB010000021.1 GCA_039961635.1 bacterium | reverse complement strand
AGGTGATCTTGGAGACGTTGGAGTTGGCGTCGTATTCGTAATGTGGCCCCGGCTTCCAGCCGGGGAATTTTCCGAGGCTGAAAGCCTCGGGTACCTCGCGATTGGCCCCGGTTGGATCGTATGCGTATGGTAGCGCAGGCTTCCAGCCTGCGATTTCCGAGGCTGAAAGCCTCGGGTACATCACCCGCCCGGCGCACCGGGCCGCCCCGAAATTGGTAGTTTTTTCGAAAGCCAAGAGCGGCCACCTGCCGCGCATCTGCGGCATTTCAATTATACAGTTCTTATTCACATCCCGCAACTCCCCGCGCGCTACAATACCCCGGCTTCTAGCCGGATATGGCCGGATTCATACTCACGTTAAGGCGGCTTGCGCGCAACAAGACGAGCGTCATCGGGCTCGCCATCGTGCTCGTCGTAGTGTTCACCGCGCTTTTGGCGAACTTCATCGCGCCGTACGATCCAATCGAGCAGATAAAGGGAGTGTCCGGCGTCGCGCCCTATTCGCTTCGTCCGTTGTACGATCGCGAACGCGAGAAATACGGCGAAAAGACGTACCGGGAGATGGTCGCGGAAACGATGGCGATGCCGGATTCAAAAATCGTAAGCGAGTTTTACCTCGGCACGGACATCCACGGCCGGGACATCCTCTCCCGCATAATCTTCGGCACACGCATCTCGCTTTTGGTCGGCATCGTGAGCGTACTCATAAGTGTGGCAATCGGGATTTTCATCGGCGCGCTGTCCGGTTATTTCGGCGGATTCCTGGACTCGCTTTTAATGCGAATCACCGACACGTTCTACGCGTTCCCCGGCATTTTGCTGGCGATCGGAATACTGGCGATATTCGAGAAGCCGGGGTTGTGGGGGCTGTTCGTCGCGCTGGGAATAACGGGATGGACAGGGATAGCGCGCGTCATCCGCGGACAGGTGCTCTCGCTGCGCGAGCAGGAGTTCATCGAGGCGGCCCGGGCCGTGGGAGCGAGCCATTTCCGGATTATCTTCCGCCACATCGTGCCCAACTGCCTTGCGCCGATCATCGTGCTCGGCACGCTCGGCGTGGCGACGAACATTCTTTCGGAGGCGGGGCTGTCGTTCCTCGGGCTGGGCATCGCGCCTCCCGCGCCCAGCTGGGGCCAGATGCTGGCCGACGGGCGCAACTATATGACGACCAAGCCGTGGCTGGCGGTGTTTCCGGGATTGGCCATAGCGATTACGGTTCTGGGATTCAACCTTTTCGGCGACGGCCTGCGGGACATCCTCGACCCGCGGATGAAGAACAGATAACAGCTTCCCCTTGACAATTCACATAAGATGCGGATATCATTTGACCGCTGGGAAGGTTGTAAGTTGCATCAGCTTGATCGTCCGGTTTGCCAGATCTTCATGTATGACGCAGCAAGACCCCTTAGCAATACTGTACCGTATCGTGCATGGAGGAATTAAATGGCAGAACGCAGCAGAGGACGCGTGAAGTGGTTCAACGCCGCAAAGGGCTTTGGATTCATCGAGCGTGAGGGGCAGTCGGACGTGTACGTCCACTTCTCCGAGATAATGGGCGGCGGATACCGCGAGCTTCACGAGGGTGAGACGGTCGAGTTTATCGTGGCCGACACGCCCAAAGGCCCGCAGGCCACCCAGGTTCAGCGCCTCGGCCATATGTAAAGGCCGCGCCGGGCTACCGGCAAAATCAGACCATTCCGGCGGGGGCGAATCCGCCCGCGCCGGTTTTTCGCGCGTGAAACCGCAATCGGCAAGGGGGAACTTCGTTTGCCGTTTCATCCCGTTGACATTTGGGGGAGGGAAAATGCATAATCGGGACGTGCGGGTTCGACCCGCGCGCCGCATCAAACTTTGGAGAGTGATATGTCGGAACGTGAGAAAGGCCACGTCAAGTGGTTCAACGCAGCGAAGGGCTTCGGATTCATTTCCCGCGAGGGAGCACCGGACGTTTACGTGCACTTTTCGGAAATTATGGGCGGTGGATACCGAGAGCTCGACGAAAACGAGCTTGTGGAATTCTCCGTCAAGGATACGCCGAAGGGGCCGCAGGCCATCCAGGTCGTGCGGATTACCAAAGGCTAGCGCTGCCGGGAAACGATCTTTCGGCTGGAATTTCGCCGCCGAAAAGGGGAACTTGCGCCATGGGCTCCGTCAATTTGTTCGAATGCAAATCCTGCGGTTACGGCTGCGAAGTCGGCGGCGGAAAAGATAGAGGCTTCCTGGCCGTCACGCAGACGTTTAAATGCGAGGAGTGCCTTGAGCTTTTCGACGGCTGCGTCGGGACTATTCTGGTGGACGGCGAGAATCCGCAGTTGAAAAAACGGCGGCCGCGTTGCCCGAACTCCGCAAAGCACAGAATCACGCCGTGGAACCATCCCTCCCCCTGCCCCAAGTGCGGCGGCGACATGGAGCGAAACGAGGAATACCTTGTAATGTGGGACTGAGTTCCAGAACGCGATGCCGCGCTGCGCGATAATCCCCGCCGGTGAATTCGATCCAGCTTCCTTCGCGCATCGGGCGCTACGAAATCCGCGGAATCGCGGGCCGCGGCGCGATGGCCGTCGTGTACGACGCGTACGACCCGGACAATAACCGGCGCGCGGCCGTCAAGGTTTTCCGCCCCGAAGCAGACCTGACCGAGTCGCAGGTGAACGAGCTGCTCGCCCGGTTCGAGGCGGAAGCGTCTGCGGCAAAGAGCATCGCCAACAGGCATGTGATTGAAATTTACGAGGCGGGCCGCGATGGCGACAGGCACTTTATCGCGATGGAGTTCATCGAGGGCTCGAACCTCAAGGAGCTTTTGGAGCTCGGCACGAGTTTTTCGCTTTCCGACGTGAGCGACATCGCTCTTCAGGTCGCGGACGGCCTCGACGCCATCCACCGGCTGGGCATCGTCCACCGCGACATCAAGCCGGCGAACATCGTGCGAACCGCCGAGGGCCGCATATTCATCACCGACTTCGGCATCGTCAAGCTTTCCGAGGATGCGACGTTTTCGCAGGAAGGCTCTATAGTCGGCACTCCCAATTACATGTCGCCCGAGCAGATCCAGGGCAGCCACAAGGCGAAGGTTGACCACCGCAGCGACATTTTCTCGCTCGGCGTCGTGTGTTACGAGCTTTTGACACGCCGCAAGCCGTTCGAGGGCAAAGACATCACCCAGACGATGTACAACATCACGCACGTTCATCCGGCCAGCCCGCTTATATACAACCCGGAGCTTCCGCAACGGCTGGAGAACGTTCTTTTCCGCGCGCTCGCAAAGAACGCGGACGACCGCTTCCAGCGGGCGAAGGATTTCGCCGTGGAGCTTGCCCGCGTCGAGCAGGAGGAGCACCTGAAGAACGTGACGTTCGGCGGCGCGCAGGCGCGCAGGCCGGCGTCCGTCGCGGGAAAGACCGCTGCCGTCGGCGCGGACGACATGCCGCTTTACCTGAAGCGGGAGCAGGGCGTCGCGCAGCTGACGGGTTATCCGCGCACCAGGGCGGCCATCGATCCCGGCCGGCCGGTTTACTGCGCGGACTGCGGAATGGAAAACGCGGCCGAGGAGACCTATTGCGTCCGCTGCGGGATGAGGCTTCTCAAGCGCACCGAGTTCGTGGACGAGCTCAAGCGCGCGGGACGGATCGCGCCGCATCCGCTTATTCCGCTTTACTACATAATCGTGAACGCGCTGGCGGTGGGCGTGCTGGTGCTACTGGTATGGCTTCTTCTTAAGTCGGGGTAGCAGCCATCCGGCAATGGATAAAAGCGTTTCGCTCAATTCCAGCTCACCCCTGCCGTCTGGCAGCGCCGTTGTGATTTCGGAATACGTCGGTTCCAGCGGTTGAATAACTCAATCGGCCAAAGCGTACTCTGGGCTATGATCGCGGGCACTGCGCCGTTGCCCGCGCATTGCCCGATGGCATAAAATCTCCACGATGGAAGACCGGATAAGGCTTGCGCACGGAGCGGGAGGGTTGCTCTCCCACAGGCTGCACGCGTTCATCATCTCGCGGCTGGGCGGTCAGGATCCGGCGATGCTCGCGGACGGCGCGGTGCTTTCGCCCGACGACATCGGGCTTGCGGCGGGCGGGCGTATTGTTTTCACGACGGACAGCTATGTCGTTTCACCGCGGCGGTTTCCCGGCGGGGACATCGGCAAGCTCGCGGTTTGCGGCACGGTGAACGATCTCGCCGTGATGGGGGCGCGCCCCGCCGTCATATCGCTCGCACTCGTGATCGAAGAAGGGTTGCCGACCGCGGAACTGGGCGAATATTTGGACGGCGCGGCGGCGGTCGCGCGCGAAGCCGGAGTGCGAATCGTCACGGGCGACACGAAAGTGGTGGACCGCGGCGCGGCCGACGGAATATTCATCAACACGAGCGGGATCGGCGCGGTTCCCGAAGGCGTCGAAGTCGGCCCGCACCTGGCGGCGCCCGGTCAAAAGATAATTCTAAGCGGAACGCTGGGCGAACATTCGATAGCGATTGCGGCGGTGCGCGAGGGGCTGTCATTCGCCGGGCAGGTCGAATCCGATTGCGCGCCGCTGGCGGAGATGATCGGCGCGGTACTCGCGGCCGCGCCCCGCAAGGTGAAAGCAATGCGCGATCCGACGCGCGGCGGGCTTGCAAGCGTACTTAACGAAATCGCCGCAGCCAGCCAAGTTGATATCCGGATTTCGGAATCCGCAATACCGGTTTTGGACAAAGTCCGCGGCGCGTGCGATCTGCTCGGATACGATGTGCTCCACCTTGCGAACGAGGGCAAGTGCGTGTTCTTCGTCGAAGACGACGCGGATTCCGTAGCAAGTGCGCTCGATGCGCTGAAAAGCCACAGGCAGGGCAGGGAGGCGGCGATAATCGGTGAGGTCGTCCGGAAAACGGATGCGTCGCAAACGCCGCGGGTCTTACTTGAAACCGAAATCGGCGGAAGCCGCATTGTGGATGTTCTAACGGGCGATTTGCTGCCGCGTATTTGCTGACTGGATGCGCAGCGTGAAGTTCGACGCCGTATGCCGCTTGTGAACTTCGGTGCGTTGTTGCGCCATTTTACCCCGTAATTTCGTACCATCGTGATACTGCGCACAACAACAATCACAATTGACCGGTTGCCGAAACTGTGGTTAAATAGTACCGTATTACCTGTATCGGCGGATTTGCGGTAGTTTTCAGGGGGCATTGTCATGTCTGAAATGCTTAAAATTTCCGAAGCTGCAAACCTCGCTATGCACGGGATGGTGCTTCTCGCTGCGCGCGACGGCAAGGCAGTATCCACGCGCGAAATGGCCCAATTGATGCACGTCTCTGAAGCGCACCTTTCCAAAGTTATGCAGAGGCTCGCAAAGGAAGGATTCGTCAACTCGGTGCGCGGACCGAACGGCGGATTTTCGCTTGGCTATCCGGCCGAGGATATCACGCTGCTTGAGGTATACGAAGCGGTTGAAGGACCGCTAGAATCCAAGCGTTGTCTGCTGGGAGTCCAATTGTGCGACGGCAAACAGTGCGTGCTGGGCAACTTGATGTCGCGCGCGGACGCGCTCATCCGCGAGGAACTTGCCAAATCGCGGCTTTCGGAAGCGGCTGGCTCGCTAAAAAAACTTCTTCGCAAGAAGTAGCTCAAAGCGCCAGGCGTGGAAAGACGGGGTATAAAGTCGCACCGCCGCGTCCGGCGCGGCGGTACCGGCCATGCAATTTCGATTCGCTTCATCTTGGCGCACGCGCATCAAACCTCCGCGCGAGGCGTTGGACCGCGACCTTGTGATTTTGCACAGGTTTGTCGGGGTTTACTGCCGGAAAAATCATGGCACCGAGCCCCGCGAGCTTTGCGATGAGTGCGCGGCGTTGTACGATTACGCGCGGCGGCGCAGGGAATGCTGTCCTTTCAATCCGAAGCCGAAATGCAAGGACTGCCCGGCGCACTGCTACAAGCCCGCAATGCGAAAGCGCATCAAGGAAGTGATGCGGTTTTCCGGCATTTACTTCGTCAAGCGCGGACGAGTGGACTGGCTTATAAAGTATTTCTTTTAGAGGCGTCAAATGAAAATCACACCGAAAACTCGGCTGTTCGATCTTCTGTCCTTGTATCCGTTCCTGGCGGACTTTCTGGCCGCGTACAATCCAAAGTTCTCGCTTCTGCGCAATCCGGTTCTTCGAAACACGCTGGGCCGCACGGCGAATTTGAGCAAGATCTGTACGATGGGCGGAAACGACCTATCCGAGCTGGCCGCGGCCATCGCCGCAAAGATAAAGGAAAAGACAGGCCAATCGCTTCCGGTCGAAATCGACGTCCCCGGCAGTGACGAGGGAGCGCGCAAGGAAATTTTGAAGGGAATCATCCGCGACCTGCATGCAGGTGTTGATTTCGGCGAGCTGAAAAAACGCTTTCGCGACCTGGTGGAGGATGTGGATGCATCCGAAATCGCGGAAATGGAGGAGGAGCTTGTAAAGGAGGGCATGCCCCGCGAGGAAATCAAGCGCCTGTGCGATGTCCATGTCGAGATATTCCGCGATGCGCTGGACAAAAAGCACGCGCCCGACACGCCTCCCGGCCACCCGGTGAATACCTATATGGCGGACAACCGGCTGCTCGAAGCCGCGGCGCAGGAAATCCGCGAAATTCTTTCCGCGATCGGTTTGCCGCCTGATGAATCGCGGTTCGCGGCGGAATACGGCCGCCTCTCGTCGCTGCTCGACACGATTGGCAAGCTGGAAAACCACTACATCCGCAAGGAAAACGAGCTCTTCCCATATTTGGAACGCCATGGAATCACCGGCCCGCCGCATGTGATGTGGGCTGTGCATGACGACATCCGCGCATTGCTCAAGGACGCCCGCGCCGCGTTCGCGTCCGGCGACACCGAGACGCTGGTCAAGAAAGGGCAGGTTCTCGCGACCGCTGTCATAGACATGGCCTACAAGGAGGACAACATCCTTTTCCCGATGGCGCTCGAAATCCTGACCGACGCCGAGTGGGCGGAGGCGCGCCGCGGCGAGGACACCATCGGTTACGCACTGGCCCAGCCGGGCGACGAGTGGAAGGCGGAAATCGCGGAAGAGCTTTTCGACGAGACGGGCGGAGTGGCCGGCCTGGCGCGCGGACTGCCGCTCGACACGGGGCTTTTGACGCTAGAGCAGGTCAACCTGATAATGCGCCACCTGCCTGTAGAGCTATCCTACGTGGACGAAAACGACACGGTGCGCTATTACACCGAGAATTTGGGCGACAAGATTTTCCCGCGAAGCCCCGGCGCGATCGGCCGCAAGGTGCAGAACTGCCATCCCCCGGAAAGCATCCACATCGTAAACCGGATTTTGGACGAATTCAGAAGCGGCTCAAAGGACGTGGCCGAGTTCTGGATTCCGTTCCAGAACAAATTCGTGCATATCCGCTATTTTGCGGTAAGGGACGCGCAGGGCAAATACCGCGGCTCGCTCGAAGTCGTACAAGACGTAACGCCGATCAGGGCGCTTGCGGGAGAGCGCAGGCTGCTCGACTGGTAAACCGAATTCGATTTACCGGCGGTTTTCAGTGGCCGAATCCGCAGCAGTCGGATACAATCCGCTTGCCGATGGCCGAGCAATCGCTGGCGGAACGCGCGGCGGTTTTTCGACTTGCCGGATGCTAGCCTGACGGTGAGCCAGGCCACCTTTGCCCTTTGCCGGTTGCACTTTGAACAGGCGCAAGCAGTTCGCCGCTACAAACCGGGCGAGGCCTCGCTCATCCCAACTTGGCCCCCCCCGCTTTTTTCCGGCGCATCTTTTTATACAGCGCCATTGCGCTTTCGACGGCTTTCATCGCTTCGTACGGACCCAGGAAGTCGTGCACCAGCACGTCTTTTAGCTCCAGCTTCTTGTAATCTTCGAAGAAATTGCGCAGCTCGTCCAGCCGGTGGCTGGGCATCTCCTTGATGTGGTTGTAGTGACGGTACTCCGGGTCGTCCAGATGGACGCAGATTATCTTCTCGTCCTGCTCGCCCTGGTCGATCATAGTCATCATCCCGATGGGCTTCGCCCGCAGGATTGAAAGCGGGTAGACCGGCTCCTGCATAAGCACCATCGCGTCCAGCGGGTCGCGGTCGTCGCCAAGCGTCTGCGGAATGAACCCGTAGTTCGCCGGATAGATGACGGCGGAGTAGAGTACGCGGTCCACCTTGAGCAGGCCGGTCTCCTTGTGCAGCTCGTATTTGACCTTGCTGCCCTTCGGTATCTCAATAACACAGTTGAACTCGTTCGGAGCTTCAGCCCCGATGGGCACGTCGTGCCAGGGATGGCTCATTTCGGTTCCTTTTGCGATTTCCGGCTCAAAGTCCGCGGAAATCCGCCGCATGATATCAGCATGCGCGCGATTTCGAGAAAACGCGATATAATAATCATGCCCGCCGGATCGGATGGGCGTCAGCGTCAAGAGAGTCAACAACTTAAAACGGGGCGCCGGAGACTCCCGTGCCCAAGGGTACGTGATGAAGCGCCCACCTGGTAGACCCGGCTCTACCAACCTGACAGCCCCCTATCTGGAGGGCGTTGCTTTTTCGATTTCCCCGGCCTCCGCTTGAAGCCACCGCCGCGTGTATAATCCCGCCGATGCAGGAGCTTTCTGAATCCAGTTTCGACGACGAAATCAAATCGGCCAGGAAGCCGGCAATATGCTTCTTTTGGAGCTCTTTCTGCCGTCCCAGCCGCCAGATGTCGGTGATGCTGTCCACGATCGAAAAGAAATACTCGGACAGCGCATCGTTTTTCTCCATCAACCTAGAAGCGAACCCTCGTCTTAGCGATCGCGCCGGCGTTCTTGTGATCCCGACCGTGATCATTTACCGCAGCGGGCGGGTGCTGGCGCGCGTGTTCGGGCTTGCGCCAGAGAGCGAAATAGTGGAAGCCATCGAGGATGCGATTGTGTCGTGAAAAGCGCCGCGCATACATTTTTCCGCGGCGCCGAAAATTTATTGACACGCACAAAGGCAACGCTATAATTCCGCGCCGTGCCCTGGTGCCCCAAGTGCAAAACAGAATATCGTGAGGGCTTCACCACCTGTGTGGACTGCAGCAGCCTGCTAGTCGACACCCAGGACGAAGCCTATGAAACCGACCCCGACGAAAGCGGCATCGCCGCCGGCGATATAGACGCGGAAGAGGCGTTCGCGAGCGGGATGGCCGCCTATGAGGAGGACGAGTTCGAGGACGCGCTCGAACTGTTCAACGACGTGATCCGCGCCGAGAAGGATCATCACGAGGCGTACAACATGCTCGGCCTCACCTTCGCCGCGCTGGACATGCCGCGGGAGGCTTGGCGCAGTTTCAAGCACGCGCTTCGCACGCAGGAGAACGACAAGTACACGCTGTTCTATGTCGCCGACTTTCTGGCCGACGTGGGCGATTATGAGATGGCGAAGCACTTCGCCGAGCGTCACCTTGAGCAGGAAGAGGATCCGGCCGAGCGCGAAGAGATGGAGGAGATCCTTCAGAAGGTGAACGCGCACCTTGCGGCGGGCGACCGCGGCGGGTTCATGGCGGACATGAACATCGACATGGAAAGCCTCACTTCGATGTGCTTGGAGTGCAAGGCCAGGTTGCCGGTGGATGCACCGTACTGTCCGGTGTGCGGGGCGGTCCACATCTATCCGGAGGACGCCGACGAGTATGAGGGTTTCGAACGCGGCGGAGATTGGGACGACGACGACGAGGAAGAGGAATCCCTCGTTTCCGAGGAGGAAGATTCCTTTGTGGACGACGACGAGGAAGACCTGGAAGACGAAGAAGACAGGTATTAGGCCGGATTTCCCGAGCGTTTCCCCGGCCGCAGCAGGGTGCTTCCAATGATCAAATGCGATGCATGGATACGGCGGATGGCGCGCGAGCACGCGATGATCGAACCTTTCGAAGAAGGACGCGTCGCTCCCGGCGTAATCAGCTACGGTCTTTCGAGCTTCGGATACGACGTGCGCGTCGCGGACGAATTCAAGATTTTCACCAACGTCTGGGGAACCGTCGTTGACCCGAAGAATTTCGACGAGCGCGCATTCATCGATTTCCGCGGCGATGTTTGCATCATCCCGCCCAACAGCTTCGCGCTCGCCCGCACAATAGAGTATATGCGCATCCCGCGCAACGTCATGGTCGTCTGCGTCGGCAAAAGCACGTACGCCCGCTGCGGGATCATCACGAACGTGACGCCGCTCGAGCCGGAGTGGGAAGGCCACGTGACGCTCGAAATCTCCAATACGACTCCGCTTCCCGCCAAGATTTACGCGGGTGAGGGGCTTGCGCAGGTGCTGTTTTTCGAAAGCGAAGAAGCTTGCGAAACGAGCTACCGGGACAAGCTGGGCAAGTACCAGGGCCAGTCCGGAGTGACGCCGCCGCGCGTTTAGCCCCGTGATACACTCCGGCCGTGTTCCGTTCAGAGCTAATCCTAATTGCGGCCGCGGCGCTGCTGCTTGCGCTTGGCGCAGCGCTTCAAGACACTGGGGATTCGCCGCCTTTCACGCATTCCGCCGACGCCGACTGCGCGTCCTGCCATACCGATGCCGGATCGCCCTGGCCTTCGCTCGCGGAGTTCCGCGGCAAGGACTGCGGCGTCTGCCATTCGGATACGTACATACGCTCCAATTTCACGCGCTGGACGCATAAAACGCGCCCCGCGGCGCTTTCCGGAAAAGCCTGCCTCGACTGCCACGCGATTTCGGACGGAGGCGGTGTTGCGCTCAAGGCGAAAGGCGACGCTCTTTGCCTGTCCTGCCATGCGGACGCGCGCGACGAGTTCCGGGGCTTTTCCAGCCATCCTTACTTCGAAGGCAATGTAACCTGCCTGCGCTGCCATCCCGCGCACGGGGATTATGATGCGCCCATCCTTTTGGAGCAGGTCCAGTTCTGGGGCGACGCGGCCGTTCCACTCTACGATTCGATGGAGCAAAACGCGGAATGCCTTCGGTGCCACCCGTACTTCGAATTAACCGGTCTCTCCCGCAGCGGATTCGTCCTCGCCAACACGTTCAACCTGCACGAGCTGCACCTGGAGCGCGCGCTGACCGCGTGCATCGAGTGCCACGAGCCGCACGGATCATCCTCGCAAAAGCTTGTCAGGAGCGCGCTGCCGGACGGCTCGCCGCTGGTCCACGTCGGCGGGGAGGGATGGGGAACCTGCAGCGTGAACTGCCACTCCACGCCACACATTCAAACGAAATACGGAAGCGATCCGGTACTGCTGTCACAGTGAGTTCCTCGGTTCGGTGCCGCTCCCGTGGCGAGGCGTTCGCTTCACAAGGCGCGGCGCATCTGGTATATTCTGCGCCCCGTGCGCCGCTAGCTCAATCGGCAGAGCAACTGACTCTTAATCAGTAGGTTACAGGTTCGATTCCTGTGCGGCGTACTTTTTTGTCAAACACCTGACCCTCCCCCGCTATTACTACCGGGGCGAATGTGTTAAATCCACCGTTGCTGATTCGGGCGATCATCGCGCAACCTGCCGATGAAGTTCTCCGCCAGCGTGCAAGCAGGATTTGGCAGTTTACAAGAAGGTCTTTAATCGCGGCGTTATCGCGGCATAGGCGCGTCTGCGGATATTGGAGAAGCAATCGGCGATTTTTGCCCGGCCGCGGCCCTACGGCACCGTCAAATCAAGCTCCCTGAATACCGGGAACCGGCCGTCCTGTACGTAAAATTTCACCCGGTAGGTTCCGGGCGAGGGAAACTCGTGCACAGGATTCTGAAGCTGCGAGTCGTAAACTCCGTCGCCGTTGAAGTCCCAGCGGTAAGTCGGCTGGGTCGTGTCGGAATTGGCCACTACGGCCTTGAAAAGATACTTAAACGAGCCTGGGCCTTCCTGTCGGGCGCTTATCTGGGCGGTGAGCGGGCGGAAAACGTTGAATACGTGGCTTGCGACGCGCTCCTGGCCGGCCGAGTCCCTGACGCGGATGGTCACCGGATAGGATCCCGCATCGGAATAGGCGTGGGAATAGGTGTCCCCATTGTAGGGTGCCATCGCCGTGCCGGGCGGGTAGCTTGTGCCGTCGCCCCAGTTCACGTTGATGCTGTAAGGCTTCAAGCCGCCGCCGAGAATGATTCTTACATAGGCATGAACGGTCGCAGTCGCATTCTTTCCCGGCGGAGGATTGGGCTCGACCGAGACGATTACAAGCGGGACGGGGCGGGAAATTTGCGCCTTCGCGCCGGCGACAGAGCGGTTGGCGTTCAATCTTCCTGCACCGAGCGGCCAGTCCGGGACGCCGAGCGAACTCCAGTCGTCGATGCCGGAAAAAAGAATCGCCTTAAGCAGCTCAGGTGAGGAAGTTGCTGTACCGAGCGCGTCGTCCGCGAGTGCTAGAGTGCCGGCTACTAGCGCCGCGGCGGGGACGGTGCCTTCGACATAGACGTATCCGGTTATCGGCGGGTTGGCGAACGGATCCTCCGGGCGCATGTCGGTAGCGATTACGGCGAATCCTGGTGCCGCCAGGTCGATGGCTCCGCCGGCCGTGTCTATGTTTGAAGTGTTGAGCGGCAGAAGGGGCGGCAGGTAGAGCGCGCCTGCAGCAATCACGTTTTCCTTCGGGCTGTTGGCGGGATAAACGGATGATGCCTCGATGGGCGGGTCCGAATCTCCAGCGGGCACAACTATTGTGGTGTTTTTGGCCGCGCAGTAAGCGAGTGCGTCCTCGATTACGCTTTCAGCTTCGGGCTGCGAAACGACGGCAAGCGGCAGCAGCACCACAGAAGCGCCGTTGTCCGCTGCGTACTTCAGCGCAGCCGAGATTTCGAGATCGGTCATCTCCCAATGGTCTGTCGGCTCGCTAGACACGCGTCCGGTTTTGAGGATCAACAGCTCGGCTTCGGGCGCGACGCCGGCCATTCCGACGGAGTTGTTGAGATCGGCGGCTGCGATTCCCGCGAGGTATGTGCCGGTTGCGCCTTCCACGGACGGCGGCTCGTCGCCGATTTCGGTGCCGACCGTCACGTTTCCGCCGGTTTCGAGGAAGCTACGCGAAAGCGGGCTTATTCTGCCTGCAAGGTCCGGATGCTCCGAATAGCAGCCGCTGCCGATTATCGCGATTTTCACGCCCGCGCCGCGTGCGAAGTCCCACGCTCCCTCGATGCTGATATGTTCGAGCGTCGTTTTTTGATACGGGATGAGCGTCGGCGGAGTCGTAGTGTCGTCCACTTCCGCATCCACGAAAAGCGGATCGTTCGGGAGGTAACTCGGCTCCCTGATCGGCGAGATTCCGATTGGTGCAGTTGGATACCTTTTTCGGGCCGACGTCGCGAACACGCCCGGAAGCGTGGATATCTCGGCCAGAATCGCCCGGTCTCCGCCGCCGAAAACTACCAGGCCGATTTGCGATTCGGATTGCTCTTCTTCACTCGTCGATGCGGACTTTCCGCCGTCCAGCAGTTTCACTTCTGACGCGGCGACTCCTTTTGCATTCAAATATTCGATAAGCGATGCGGAATCGGCGGTGAGCGCCGCGAATTCGCCGTCTATGACCGCGGGGGGGGAAGTGGTAATCCCGGGTCTTTCCGGGGGCTTGAGGCCCGGTGCGGCGGGGTCGCCTCCGGGAACGCCCCGCGAATTTCCACCTCCGCATGAAACGAGCAACGCGGAAACCGCGGCCGTGATGAGCGCGTTCGCCATAATTTTGCCGGTTTCGTTTTTGCTCCCCGCCATCGGCAAGCCTTTTGCGGCGCGGATTGCGGCTGCGCGCCGACAAGCGATTATACCCCCCGCCGGTAGCAAGGGTTGGATTTGCGGTTCAACCGTTACGGAATCCACCAATCCGATGCGGATATAATCGGCCGGTGGCATTTTACCCGTCATACACGAATCTTTCGGAAGCGGACTGGCAATGCCGGCTGGAAATGTTGAGGGAGATTTTCAGCCCGTGTATGCTCTGCCCGCGGACGTGCGGCGCTCGCCGGGAAGAGGACGAGGCCGGGGAGTGCAAGTCCGCAAGACTTGCCAAGGTGGGAAGTTACAACCTGCATTTCGGCGAGGAGCCGCCGATTTCGGGATATGCGGGCAGCGGCACCGTGTTTTTTTCGGGTTGCAACCTGCGCTGTTTGTTCTGTCAGAATTACCCCATCAGCCAGATGGCCCATGGAAACTTTGCAGCCGCGGAGGAAATTGCCGGGTATTACTTGGAACTGCAGGAGCGCGGAGCGCATAACATCAATCTGGTGACGCCATCGCACGTCAATCTTCAGTGGTTCGAGGCATTGTATATTGCCGCGAAGAGAGGACTTCGGCTGCCTATTGTATACAACTGCGGCGGGTACGATCGGGTCGAAGTCTTGAAGGTGTTCGAAGGTGTAATTGACATCTACATGCCTGACGCGAAATACAGGGATCGGGCGCTTGCGGAGAAGTTGTCGGAGGCGAAGGACTATCCCGAAGTAAACGCGGCGGCGCTCCGGGAGATGTATCGGCAGGTTGGGCCGCTTGAAACGGACGACATCGGAGTGGGAGTGAGGGGAATGCTTGTCCGGCACCTGATGATTCCCGGTCAGCTTGATAACACAATCGCCTGTTTGGAAGATATAGCCGCGATAAGCCCCGAAATACCGGTAAGTCTGATGACACAGTATTTTCCTGCGTACAAGGCTCAAGCGACGCCCGGTATGGACGCGAGAGTGACGAAGGAGGAATACCGGGCGGCGGAGGCCGCCTGCCGCAGAATGGGCTTGGTCAATGGATACTTTCAGCGACTGTAGCTTGTAGACGCAGGGCGTTTCCATGTTCGCCGGAAATTGGATAAAATAAAGGCGGTGATAAACATGCGCTCATTTGGCACCTTATTTGCCGTGATTCCATGCTGCTTGCTGGCCGCATTATGGCTTGCGGGATGCTCTGGCGGCTCTGGAAAGTCATTTTCGGGAGGCCGTCCCGTTGCCGGTTCCTACACGCCGGCCGAAATGGAAATTGAAGCTGTATTGAATGACATCGAGGCATATTCCGCTCCCGCGGGCGCTGATCCTGCCG
Organism: bacterium; assembly: GCA_039961635.1. Lineage (NCBI taxonomy): Bacteria > bacterium. The sequence continues at coordinate 41,625 of JABRWB010000021.1, read as the reverse complement.
TATTCGAAATGCTGAAGAACGAACTTATGTCCAAACTTAGGGCGCGAGGCTTGGAGAGGTTGGTTAACAAAGCACCGACGGGAGACAGCGCAAAGGTGACCGATCTAAGTGCCAGTTACGTCTCCGGAGCGGTCGAGCTGACTTGGTCTGAAAAGCTCGTCGGGGATACCAACGCCGACGGCGAAGTCGGAGTGGCGGACATTACTCCGATCGCACTGAATTTCAACCGGTCGGTAACCGAGGCGGAATTCCTGCGCCGGATCGACGCGGACGGAAACGGCGAGATCGGCGTATCGGACATTACTCCAATAGCAATTCATTTTCTCGAAACACTTTCGGGCTACAATGTGATGGTAGGCCTTTCTTCCGATGTCGCGGAGGCGTCGCTTTACTTGACCGCCCCTAGAGATACAACCGAATTCGACGACAAAACGCAGCCTTACGTCCAGTATTCCGCGGTGGTGGATCAGCCCGACGAAAACAGCTTCTACTTTGTCGTGCCGCTTGATTCGGATTCCGCGGAGGGAACTGCTAGCAACGGAGTGCAATGCCTCGATATCAACATCGGGGTAATCAGCCCACGCACCGTGGAAGAGGGCGACTTGGTCACCTTCGCGGCCAATGTATTCGGAGCGGATCCTCTGACGTATTCGTGGAACTTTGGAGGAGGAGCGGACCCGAACACATCGGAAGAAGCAAGCCCGGAAGCGACAATCGGTTCTGTGGGCTCATATGACTGCAATTTGACCGTCAGTCGCGGAGACACCGTTGTTTCCAGGGATTTTACTTTGGACGTGTTTCCCCAGGGTTCGCTTCAGCCGCCGGATATTCCCCAGAATTTGACGGCCTCCAAGGGTACATATACGGACAAGGTAGTTCTGACCTGGGATGCCGCGGCACGAGCGGACGGTTATATCGTAACGAGAAGCAAGAACGCCGCGGGGACGTTCGTTCCAATTCCCGGCAGCCCTACGGATCAGCTTCAATTGGAGGATACTTCCATCCCGGACGGAGACGTCCACTGGTACAAGGTCACGGCGTACAACCAGTACGGAACCAGCGATCCTTCCCCGGCGGAAAGCGGCTATATCAGTTTTCCGAGAGTTGAGACCGTGACGGCAAGCGACGGGTCTTTTTCGGGCTGGATCCGGATTACCTGGACGGGCATTCCGGAGGCTGCGGGATACCGCGTGGAACGCGCCGACAATTCAAACGGGCCATTCTCGCAGGTTGCGGGAAGTCCCACTTCAGAGCCATATTTCGACGACACTTCCGCTGCCGCCGGAGAATTTTGGTGGTACAGGGTGATCGCGCTGTATGCCAAGGGACAGGCGGTTCCATCGGATTCCGACAGGGGGTTTGTCGGTCTGCCCGCGCCAAGCATCGCCGCGACCGACGGGCTTTATCAGGACAAGGTTTCGGTTGGTTGGAACGATATTCCCGGCGCGCTGAATTACCACCTGTACAGAGCCGACGCGATCGACGGTACATATCAAAGGGTCGGCGGGAATCTGTTCGATACTTCGTTCGACGACACCACTATTCCGGATTTCGGGACATATTGGTACAAGGTTTGCGCCGTGAGTACGGAGGGGGAAGGTGAGTACTCGAACATCGATTCGGGTTACGCTTATCTTGCACCACCGACGAATCTTACGGCCACTTTCAAGGGCACCGACAATTTGAAGTTGAGTTGGGACTCAAGCGGAATGGTAGTGCACATTTTCAGAAGAACCGGAACGACTGGCAACTTCGCCCCGGTGCCTGGAAGCCCGATTTTCGGAAACAATTTTACGGACAATTCCGCCGAAGTTCGGGTGGATTATCAATACGCCGTTGCAAATCAAAACGCGATCGGCGTGGGTGCTTTGAGTCCTCCCGTGGATGGCTCGCTGTTATGGAGACAGCAATACGTCGATGGCAACGAGCCGGATAATCTTGAGGTCGGCCGTTATTCTTCGATGAAGTTTGATTCCGCGGGCAGGCCTTCGATTGCGTATTATTCGCAAACTCATACCAGGCCTCAATTTGCGCGTTACGACGGCGGGGTTTGGACGGTGGAAAATATACCTACTGCAAAATCCAATGCCGGCACGTTCACCACGCTTGCGCTCGATCGAAACGGCAATCCCGTCATCGCCTACAAGTTTGCGCCTTCCGGTCTGGAAGTTGCATCTTATAACGGTACTGATTGGGAAGTCACAGAGGTGACGGACAATGGGGGCGATTACGCTTCGATTGCGCTCGACTCGAACGATTATCCGGCGATCGCGCACTGCAATACAATAGGTTCTGCTTTGTATTACTCGTATTTCGACGGCGCGAGCTGGAACACCGATCCGTTGTTGTCCGGCCTCGGCTCGGCTGACCATACCGACTTGATCATCGACGCAAACGATCAACCATGGATTGCATACCGCGCGCCAATCGATCAAATCCAGAAAATCGCCACGAATCCCGGTTCGGGATGGGAGTTCAGCGAGGTGGACATTACTCCCGAAACCGGAATGTACTCAAGCATCGCGCTGGACGGAAACGGATTCCCGGCAATAGCCTACGTGACTGCTTCTATTCCGCTTATTTCATTGGCGACGTTTGATGGAAGCGAATGGTCGGTTTCGTCGGTCCCGGATACATCCGACGTAACGGCGTATGTTTCCCTTGCCTTTGACCAAGCAGGCTTGCCCCGCATTGCGTATTACGAAATTGCGGATCACGACTTGGATTTTGTGGAATTTGACGGAACCGAATGGCTCAAATCCACGGTGCTGGGGCTGCACTATGTTGGAATGTACAATTCGCTAGATATTGATCCCGGCGGCTATTCCGGCATTTCGGCATTCGACGAAAGCGAAGCGAACCTTATTTTCGTCTGGGGCGGACCCAAGCCGTAAATGGCTTTCCGGAAATTGATGGGCTGATACGCGGGTCACAACGCGGGGTACATTTTTGCGTAATATTCCCGGTACTCGCCGGAGCGGACGGCCTTCCACCATGCTTCGTTTTTCCGATACCACTCGACGGTATCCGCAATGCCTTCGTCAAGACCTATTGACGGGGCGAATCCGAGTTCCGAATAAATTTTGGATGTATCCAGCGCGTACCTGAAATCGTGTCCCGGGCGGTCGGGCACGAATTTGATCATTTCTTCGCTGTATCCAAGTGCGGCAAGAATTTTCCTTGCGATTTCCAGATTGGAAACCTGGCCGCCCGCGCCGGGGCCGATGTTGTACACCTCGCCGGGCCTGCCCGAATCCAGCACGGCAAGTAGCGCGCGGCAGTGATCCGATACGTGAATCCAGTCTCGAACGTTTTTGCCGTCCCCATAAAGCGGAACATTTTTGCCTTCGAACAGATTGGTTATGAACAAGGGAATCAGTTTTTCAGGAAATTGATATGGGCCGTAATTGTTGCCGCTTCGGGTTACAACGACGGGAGTGCCATGCGAAACGAAAAAAGCCTTGGCAAGATGGTCTGCGCCGGCCTTCGACGCGGAATACGGGTTGCGGGGGTTGAGCGGCGAAGATTCCGAGAATGGCGGCGCATCCATGTCGGACAGCGAGCCGTAGACTTCGTCGGTCGAAACGTGCACGATTTTGGAGATTCCGTAATGCCTTGCGCATTCGAGAATGTTGAGCGTTCCCAGAACATTTGTCCGTACGAAAATTCCGGAATCGAGGAGCGAGCGGTCAACGTGGCTTTCCGCCGCAAAATGAACGATTGCATCGGGAAGGTCTGCGCCAAGCGCCGCGGCGAGCGACTCTCTTTCGGCGACGTCGCCCTTCACGAATCTATACGACTTGGACTCCGCAATTCCCTCCAGGTTCGCCAGATTTCCCGCGTACGTGAGCAGGTCGAAATTCGTGATTCTGCATTCCGGTCTGGATGCGGCGAGCATCCGGACAAAATTCGAGCCGATGAATCCTGCTCCGCCTGTCACAAATATGTGCATTTAGCCGCCCTCGGACATTTCCGGAAGCACATAGTCCGTAACAAGTCCGTAAACGTAATAAAGATAATAAAGCTTGGCCAGTTGTTTTTTAAGCAGCTTTATAAAATCCGGATCTGTTTTACCGTCGATCTCCGCGACCATGATTATCGTTTCCAGCTCTCTTAATACTTGGTCCGCATTCGCCGGAATTTCATCGGAACTTAGCTTGGGCAGTTTGGAAGGATCAAATTGCAGGCCGTCCTGCCCCGGCACCAAAAACGGCGAATTGCGCTTGAGCATGCACATAAGCGTCAGACCGTTGCCTTCCGGCACTTCCCACCTGATGGTCTGGCCGTCGATTGACGTCGGCTCCGGCGTGCTTCCGACGGTTTCGACAAACGAAAGGCGCTGGGGCAGGGTCAGAGTTACGCTCACCGATAGAGGGCTGTCTTCGTAAAAGAAAGTCGGGGATCGGAAGTACAGAATCGTCGGATCGTCCTGATCTTCTAATATGTAGCTTTTGGTCATGAAATTGACCGTGAATTTGTGATCCCGTACGCGCACGGGGATTCTGCCGAGTTCGCGTGACGCGCTTATATACACGAACGTCCCCGTCTCCTGCGCGAGTCCGCTCCAGCTGTCCACCACGGACACGACGCCGAAATCGTCCACCGTGTATCGTGTTGAAGTACGCGCGCCCTGCTGCGCCGGATCTTCCTGCGCGAGGAGCGGAAATGCCGAAACGGCGATTAAAAGGACAAGCATCAACGGCGCGACTGTTTTTGGCATCTGCGGCACCTGCCTTGGAATGTCAATGATATCACCATCGAACGTTGTCAATATTGCATTGCGGCCAAAAGCGATGCAGCGTCCGCAATCAGTGCTTCTGCCGCGCTTTCATCCGGGCTTTCCGCGTAAACTCTTGCGACCGGTTCCGTTCCGCTCAGCCTGAACAAAATCCACGAATCGTTCGCCAAATTGAACATCAAACCATCTTGAATTTGCAAATTTTCAATCTCGAGACCGCCGAAGGAATTTCGGCCACGCAAGTTTGAAGCCAGCCGGTCATATCCCCCGACCTCGCCAAATGGAACATCGCTTCTTCGAAAATGGAGCGGACCAAATTCGGTTTGCAGGTCACTTCTTAATGCAGAAAGCGGCTTGCCCGTCTCTTTCATAATTTCAAGCAAAAGAAGCGCCATTACTAGCGCATCGCGCTCGGGAAGCCAGAATCCAAACCCGCATCCTCCGCTTTCTTCTCCGCCGATCGCTACCCCGCCGGAGGCGAATTCCGCGCTCAAGTGCTTGAATCCGACCGGCACTTTCAAAAGCGGCATTCCAACCGAGGATGCCACCCGATCAACGATTCTTGAAAAGCTTATTGTGCCGACGGCCCGACCTGACTCCTTGCGGAAGTTCGCCAAGTGAAGCAAAAAAAGCGAAAACAGCTCGTGGCTGCCGATTGGATTGCCCAGCTCGTCAAATACGGCAAGCCTGTCCCCGTCGCCGTCGAATGCAAAACCGGCTTGATATCCGCGCGAAATTACCGACTTTCGAAGAGCGGTCAACTTACCCGGAATCGGCTCCGGAGATTGTCCGCCAAAAAGGGGATCGCGATTGTCCCGGATGAAGTCAGCGGCTATGCGCATTTTTTTAAGCGCAGGCGGCGCAATGTCGGCTGCAGAGCCGTTCATAAAATCGAACAGCAATCCGGGACTGCCGAACGCGTTGCCCAGCGCGCCAAATTCCGCTTGTATCGCCTGCAAATAGCCTTCAAGCGGATCGAACCGTTTCGCATGTACGTAGCCGGGCGGGAAGGAAGCATACGCCGGCGGCTCCGCGCTTGCGAGTTCGGACATCCGCGCCTGTACATCCGGCAATGCACTGCCGCCGAACGGCTCCTTGAGCTTGAATCCGAGGTATTCGGGCGGATTGTGTGAGGCCGTAATCATCACGCCCATCGAGACGCCAAGATGATTTGTTTGCCATGCCAGGGTAGGGGAAGAAAGAGGGTGTTCCGACACCCGCGCAATTCCCCCCAGGGATTCCCAGTAGCCCGCTGCGTAATGGGCGAAGCTGTCGGCCATGAAACGACGGTCATAACCCAAGATGATTTCCAGTGGTGAGCCTCGCTCCAAAAGGAACTTTGCAAGTGCCCTGCAAAGCCTTGTTAGTATGTCGAATGTGAAGCCATCGCCGATTATGCCGCGATAGCCATCCGAGCCGAACTTGATGACGGAGTTAGATTGAGAGCCTTTAGAGGATGAGCTCAAGTTCTTCCTTGAGGCGGTCGTAATCACGGTAGCCCACGATTGTGCGCTCGTTCAAACCGTTTTTAAAAAACATCATGGTGGGCACGCCGCGGATTTGGTATCTCGTCGCCAGGTCGGGGGAATTGTCAGTGTTGATTTTGATAACCTTCAGCTTACCTTCGTATTCTTTGCTAAGCCTCTCGATTACCGGTTCGAGCATCTTGCACGGCGGGCACCAAGTGGCCGAAAAATCAACGAGCACGGGCAACGTGCTCTTGATAACCTCGCCTTCAAACTGCTCGCTCGTAATTTCGTGCGTCATACGTTCAGACTCCTTGGTTTGAATCGATGCAATTCTATCCGAAACGCGGGGATCGGGCAACAATCATGCCGCTTGTGCTAATCAGGCGCTTTGGCTTCAAAAGCGTCGAATGCGACAGTCAATCCCTTCGCCGCGACCAACCCCATTCCACCGGCCTGCAGTCCGGGAATAGGCAGCATCGCCGCCATCTGGCCGTTGATGAAAAACTGAAAATCGTCGCCTTTGTGAACGGCTCCTATCCGGTTGGATTGCCCCGGCAAAATCAAATCAGATTTCGTCCAGGGAACGAGCTGCTCGGTTTGGCCGTCGGTTGACTTTTGAACCGAAAACCAGCCGTCGTCAGTGATTACAAAGGCAACGTATGTCTTGAAGCTGGGCGTATTTTGCAGCACGAGGCCGAAGCCAAGCTTGGCCGAGCCGCCCAGCTTTCGGGCGGCAACCGAAACGTCGTACTTGTTGAACCTTCCCGGCACGAACGAAAAAACGTCCTCCGCGGCATTAGAGCCGTCAATTAAATACTCGCCGGACTCGACGCGGATTGAATAATCATCCGCTTTGCCGACCGGGAACAAACCTGGCTTGTCCGATTCGTCGAATGTCTCCGAAAAATATCCATTCAGCCTAACAGTCAAGTCTATGTAATTGTCGGGCTTCGGTTCCAGCACAAGAGGCTGTTCTTCCGGCGGCAACGAAGCGCGTGAGGCGGAGAAATGCTGAAACTCTCCGACAGCGCCGCCAGTCATATAGACTCCGTATCCGCCCGGAAATGTGTCCGATGTTTCGTACCTGCGGATGCAGGAATCATTTATTACCAAATAGATGCTTGTGCCGACGTATACCGCTTCTAGCCGGTTAACCGCGCCGGGAACTATTGCGGCAGATTTGGTCGGTGGAATCAAGTCCTTCGCCACGTCTCCCGACACTTGCAGCAGACCGTAAAACCCGGAAGGCAAAATGTAGAACGCAAAGTAATCCGACCAGCCGTCGGGCCGCGGTTTTTCACGAAATACAACTCCGATTTTGTTGAAATCGGGCGAAGGCGCTTTGAGCAAGAACGCGTCAACACCGACCATCCCGTCGGCGATCGAATCCTTTACAGTCGAAGGAATTGACCAAGTTTTGTCGCTTCCGGTCAAATCTATTCTGTAGCTGTTATGCCCCGTGTATTCAAACTTGCCGTACTCGTCCCCGCCTTCATAGAAAATCGGCGCGTTGCCGCTGAAATCGTCGGATTTGACCGTTTCATAACGGAACCGCGGTACTTCGGGCGGACCTTCCTCCGCCGGCTCCACGTTCGCTTTAGATTCGGTGAAAACTTTGAAATCGTCGAATTCAGCGGATGTGCCCGGCATCACGTAGAGCCCGTATCCCCCGCTCGGAATCGCTCCGTCCTTTACCAGGCTCACCTGCTTTCCGTTGACCGACAGCGAAAGCTGATCCCCGTTGCATACGACCTTGAGCAAATTCCAGCCGTCAACTATCGCGTCCGTATTTTGCGGCGGATAATATTGAACCAGCCGGCCGCCTGTAAACTTTCCCGCCCGGAATTTGGACGGCGGTTCGATGCTGAACGTATGATACTTGTACGAGGAGCTGCCCTCTTTGGCAACGCGGAACACCACCCCCGCGCCGCCTGATGTGGCATCGTCGGATACTTCGAGTATCCTGACTTTGACTTCCAGCGTGAAGTCGGACAGTACGTCAATAATCATTGACCGCCCGACGCCCGCAGAGCCTGTGGCATCGACCTTGTAAGTGCCGGAACCGGTGTATGCGTAGTTCACGCCACCGTCGGAACCGCTGAAAAAAAGCCCCTTACTTGAAAAATCCTCCGATATGTGTGTTTCGAGCGCTGCGAATAGCGGCTCCCGCGATGCGGTTGCCGCTGCAAGTGCAGCAATAAGGCACAAAAACAGCTTGTGCAGCTTTTTCAACACGCCGATTTTAACACAAAGCACTTGGTCGCCTTCCGTCCGATGCGGCATGGAAACGGGGAAACCGCCGATCCACAAATGAGTTCATAAGCGTATCGCGAGTCGCATATAGCGTACAGTGAAGACAAATTAAGCATGTTAAAATCTCGTGCTTTTAAAGGAGGCCGGTTGTGGGAATCAACGGAGACGGGAAACTTTGGGATTGCATCGTGGTGGGCGGAGGCCCAGCGGGGCTCACCGCTGCGATTTACGCCGCGCGGGCGAATCTGTCCACGCTTGTTTTCGAAAAGGCCATGACCGGAGGCTTGGTATCGCTCACGGATGAAATTGAAAACTATCCGGGATTCGTGGAAGTTATGCACGGGCCGGACCTGATGAAGCGCTTCGAGGAACAAGCCAAGCGAATGGGCGCGGAGTTTGAGTTTGCGGAAATCCAGTCCATTGCGGATGCGCCCGAAGTGCATCCGGTTGCAAAGAAGATCACCGACTGGATGGGGAACGAGTATTTCGCCAAAACCGTTGTCGTCGCAACCGGCAGCCAGCCGAACCGGCTGCCAGCGGCGCGCGCCGAGGAATTTTTCGGAAGAGGGGTCAGCTATTGCGCCACTTGCGACGCGAACTTTTTCGTGGACAAGCATTGTATTGTGGTCGGCGGCGGCGACGCTGCGCTTGAAGAGGGCTTCTACCTTACGGGCTTCTGCAGCAAGATCACTCTCGTCCACCGCCGGCAAGGATTCCGCGCGACTCCGCGTGCGGTTGAAAAAGCCAGAAAACATCCCAAATTCGAATTTGTGCTGGACACGGTAATCGAGGAAATCCTCGGGGAGAATTCGGTTGTCGGAGCTAAGTGCCGCAACCTGCAAACCGGCAATGAATTCGTAATCAATTGCGACGGTGTATTTGTATTTATAGGGCACACTCCCGTGACGGATTGGGTCAAAGGTTACCTGACTCTCAACGACAAGGGGGAGATTCCCGTGGACCACCGTATGCGTACAAACAAGCCCGGTGTCTACGCGGCGGGGGACGTTGTCGAAGATGCGGAAAAGCAGGCCGTGGTAAGTGCGGGCATGGGATGCATAGCGGCAATAACGGCTAGGCAGTTTCTTGAGGATTTGAACGAGTGATATCTGCGAGCTCGTTTCAAAGTTTTGCGGGAGTTTCGTTTTGCGCATGACCCCGACGGGAAAATTTGAAATAGCGGGCGAGTTCGAATTCGCGGCCGCGCACGCGCTTCGAAGCTATCGCGGCTCGGCGGAGTCTTTGCACGGACACAACTTCCGCGCAAGGGTGGTTTTGGCGGTTTCCGGACTGGATTCCGATGGGATAGGATTCGACTTTGTTGAGTTTCAGGGAATTCTAGAATCAGTAAAATCGGTTTTCGATCACCGCAACCTAAACGAAATTCCGCCGTTCGACAAAATCAATCCCACGTCGGAGAATCTGGCAGTCGAGATCGCCAGGCTGATTGAAGCTGGTTTGAAAGATTACGCGGAAGAAACTCGGCCTCTGCCAAAGGTAACGCTCGTCGAGGTGTACGAAACACCGAGCGTCTCCGCCCGGTATTACCCGCAGGAATGAACTACACCGCGTCCTGAATTTCGAAGCGCTAAGAACCGCCCATTCTCGAAAAGTATTCCTTGGCCTTTTGCTCGACGTCCTGCGACAACGGGAACAGGCTGCTTAATTCCGGATTTTTCTCCGCCTTTTTGAGCACGTCAGGGTTGATGGCGCCTGCCTTCCAAAGCATGATTTGGCCCACTTCCTTCTCGTGCGTGAACGTGGTCAGGTACGCGTAGTTGAGCGGAAACATATGGTCGTCGGGGAATTTCTTCATTCCCTCCGAAATCACCGCCTTCGCCTTGTTCCATTCCTTGAGCGGGATAAGTGCAAGCGCTTTGTTCTGCCAAGCGGCTTGGTTGTCGGGATCAACTTTGATGACCTCGTCGTAGCAGTCGATCGCCTTGGCGTACTGTTCCAGCTTGGCGAGGATCGTACCTTTGTTAAGCCAAGAGCGGACATGGTCGGGCTGAAGCTTAATCGCCCGGTCGTATTTCTCTATCGCCTTCAGGAAGTCCTCAAGGTTATCCAGGCTCAATCCCCAGTTGAAGTAAACTTCCGGATTCCGAAGCTCGGTGCGGATGATGCGCTCAAAGCACGCGATCGCGTCTTCGTACTTGCCCAGATTGTTGTAGGATATTCCCAGATCCAGCCAGATTTCATTCGCCAATGGCGCGATCAAAAGGCTGCGGTTATACGATTCCGCTTCCTTTTCCCAAAGCGGCTTGCGCTCTTCCTTGGCCGCCTTGGTGTCCGCAAGCGCTCGATATGCATGACCCAGCTCGTACCATGCACGATGGTCGTCCTGGTTTTTCGAGAGGAAGTATGACAGCGCTTCGATTTCCTCGTCGTAACGGCCCATCTCGTGAAGCAGCCGGCTCTTCATATAGAAGGCCATGTCGTATTCCGCTTCCAGCTCGATGCACTTGTTGAAATCCACAAGTGCTTCCTCCAGCTTGCGAAGTCTCCAGAGGCATCTCGCGCGGTTGAAATATGCCTTTGCTTCGTCCGGCTTGTGCGAGATGAACTTGTCGAAAAGCGCTTTGCCCTTCTCGATTTCGTTCGTGAAGAAATAGCACAGGCCGAGATTGTTTTCCGCGTAATGGTCGTCCGGATAATGCTCCAGGTAATACTCGTAATTCTCGATCGCCGGCTCCCAGCGCTTGGTGTTCACCAGCGCGCAGCCCCGGTTGTAAAGGATATCCACGTCCGGGCGCAGTTCGTACGCCTTTTCGATGTATTCAAGGGCGCGGTTGTTCTGGCCCACCTTGCCGAGGATGATTCCGGAGTTGTACCACGCATACGAATGTTTGACGGAAGCTTCGTAAGCGTTTTGGAAGCATGCCAGCGCATCCAGAATGAAATCGTCCTCGTAGTAGATAATGCCCAAGTTGTACCAGCTGTCCGCGTGACGCTTGTACCGCTGCAAGCATTCACGGTACCCCGCGCGTTCCGATTCCCGGTCCCCCAGGAAATGGTAGGCCAGGGCCTTGTTGTAAAACATGTAGTCCTCTTCTCCTTTGAAGGTGGCCACCTTTGTCCAGCATTTGATTTCCTCGACCCTGTCCTCCGACATATTGTAGGCCAGCGCGAGCGCCAGCCAGGTTGACCTGTTAGACTCGTTGAGCTCCAGGGCCTGCTTGAACCATTTGATGCTCTCCGCGTAGTTGCCCAAGCCAAAGTACCCCCAGCCCTTGCCGAAATAGGCGTTCTCCGAGCGCGGGAATCGTTTAAGAACTTCATCCAGTTTGCCCAGCGCAGGCTGATAGTTGCCGCGCTTTAATTCGTTGAACGCATTCACCAGCATTCGCTGCTCGAAGTCCTTCTGCTCGCGTTCCCGGTCCACTCTTTTTTTGAAAATGTCTCGGAAATTGCCCTTGTTCATCTCGAGGATTTCGTTGAAATCGCTGATCAGGAAGCCTTCGTCTATAAGGTCGCGATCTACGAAATCGGTAATCTTGGGAAGTGAAAATCCGGCGCGTGGTTTCAGGTCGGTGTATGGGCTGTGGTTGAAGAAGCTGAAGGTATATTTCATTTCCTCTTCAATCGTTGGAATACCCATACGCTTGCCCAGGTCTTCGAAGAAGGCGTCGGAGTTCTCAATTTCGAAAATCTTGAAATCCTTGCCCGCTTTTTTGGCCTTGACCATCAGTTGCATCAACTGGACCGGCGGGCGCTTTACGTTGTCCTTGAAAGCCCAGATCAGCCCCTTGTTGAGCACTTGCGGATATTCGGTTGTGATATCCATCAAGGTGTTCATCACGCCGTACTCAAGCCCCGCGTAACCTACAACCGCCAGGCCGTGGTCGGTTAATCCTTCTATCAGCTTGGCCTTCGTATCGTCGTGAAGCTTGCCCATCCCCTCGCGGAGATAAGTGACGTTGTAATTTTCAATCGAGCCGTGGATTTTCCAGACGTAGTGCCTTTGGTCGCGCTTCAGCTCCGGCAGCGAGTCTATATCCTTTATCGTTATGCAGGTGACTCCACGAAGCAGGTAAAATGCGTCTTCAAGCAAAGTGTCCCAGTTCGTCGTGTAAAGCAACGGATTAATCTTGCCGAACTTGACCAAAAGCGCAAGCGTGAAGTGGCTCGGGGAAGGATCTTTTCCTTCCATCAGCTTGCTGAAGTATTCCTTGCGCAGCGTGTTGGCCGGATATTCCTTTTCCAAGCAGGAAATGTACTGGTAGTCCTTGTTGAACCACTTTTCCTTGTAAAGCCAGTCGACGATGTCCGCTGCTTTAACCAAACCGCGTTGCGCGGGATGGGTGCGCTCGTACTGCCTTACGCTGATTTCGTCCACAATCTCCTGACTGGTAGGCATCGCGGCGCTCTGGCTTACGCCCGCTCCCACAAAAAACTGCCAAGCGGTACCGTTTGCGGCTATGCGCTCAATAGCCTCGTCCTGGCTGATAAACGATTCCTCAAAAACCTGCTTGGGGTCGAGCTCTTCAACTTCTTCGACCTTCTGGCGGCGAATCTCGATCATTTGGCCCTCCGTGCCGAACCACAGTAATCGATGCTCATTACCGGCGATTTCGCAGCCGCGGAGCGCGAATCATGAGGCAAAACGCGTGAAGGAATCCGCCGTCGCGGCCTTTCCGGATGCGTTTGCAAACATGAGACGGAACCTTCCTTTCGCGATTCCGCCGGTCGCGGCCATTATATCACAATCCAATAGCAAAGCTCTTTTGCCGACAAAGGCTGTTCAGTATTGAAAAAGCCCAGAAATGCAGACTTTGGGGTATATATGCTAGCAGCGACATATGTCGCTATCTATATCTGATTTTCAGATTGTCCAGATTTCCGAGCGTGTAGACATCTTCGGTTGATACGAACTCTACTGTCACCGCGGAGCCATCCTTGGCAATGCGGCTTATCAAATTTCTGATGTAGTCGTAGTTTAGACTGCCGACATTGCCCGTGTCTATGTTCGGAAGCAGATTTCGTTTGTCCGCTTCCGCCCTCACGTTTCTGATCGCTGTGGCGAACAGCTCTTCCACCTTTTCTCTGCTTGCCCCCGCCGGAATTTCGATCCTCGTTATCACTTCGTCTTTTCTGAAGCAAAGGGAGTTGTCTATTACTACGAAGTCCAGGCCGACCGCGTCGTCGGGAAGAACGTTTTGCGATGCCGAAACGACTATCGCTTTGTCTTTTGTTGCGTTCGCCAGCCCGCTCATTAATTCTTCCAGGCGGCTGGAAGGAATGTTGCCCAAGCTGTATCCCTTGGATGCGAGCTTCTGCTTCAGCAGACCCAACGTAGCCATTATCGCCTCCCTGACCTGGGCTCCTGTCCAGTCTTTTTGAATCGATATATACGCCAGCGGTTGATGTGCGCCGATTAATATATTCTGTGTGCGGAGGCTGCCCAGCACTTCTTCCAGCGTGCGGATTCTCGATTCGATTTGCGCTGCCTGTTTTCGTAGATTCTCGTTCGCGGCTTCAAGCTCTTTTCCCGTTGTTTCCAAAGCGGCAATTTCCCCGGACAGCTCGCGCTTGCTTGCGGATAGCGATTCGTTTTCCCCGCTTAATTTCGCGATTTCCTTCTGCAGGGTTTCGAGCTTTTCAGCGGTGTCCTGAATTATTTTCTGATTTTTGTCCAGCCGATCTTGAAGTTCGCGGAGTTTGGATTCTTTGTCAAGGAGTTCGCTTTGAATTGAATCGAGGGCCGTTTGGGATTTTGCAAGTTCGCCTTCGATTTCGGATCGCTCTGCTTCCTTTGACTGCAATTCCTCGGCAAGCTTTGCAGTCCTTGCTTGGGCAGCATCATAGGCTTGGGTGGCGGCCGCGATCTCTGCCTGAAGCTCCGCCGTCTGTCCTTTCAGCCGGTCGTATTCGAATACCCACGTGCGCACATCACGGGAAAGCAGTGTCAGCAGCAAGAACGTTGCGAGGGCGATGAAGATACCGGTAATAACTGCAACATACGATCCTACCCGCCTGGGTCTAATTCCGGCTACAGAAATTCGTTTTTTCGCTACCTGGCGTCCAACCACGTCGCCCAAGTACGCGACCGTGGCTGAAATCAACGCCAACACGATAATAATCCAAAACGCACGCAAGCAAGGCACATTCTAACAGGCCGCGGACTGCAGGAAGCGGAATCCGACGCTCGCGGAGCGGATTTGTTAAAAGTCGTAAAAGGAGCACGAGGAATCGAACTTTTTAATCCAATCCGCAATCAATAGGACTGACCGCAGTGGTTGGCTGCGGACTTTCGATTAATGGAGCAGGCTGTGATCTCGCTGGAAAACGTGTGGAGTTTTGAAAACGGATATCGGGGTATCCTCGATTTTTCCGTCGTCGCCGGTTGCGCCGAAGAGTCCCCCGGCAATCGTATTTCCGCGCGGGCGGTCGAAGGCGCCGACGGCGAAATCAACATTTTGCACGAAGACAGACTTCTTTCGTTTCTTTCGGCTTACAGCGACAACGCATCGGAAACGTTGGAGTGGCTTCGCAGGATGCTGGGCTGGCACTTGGATTATTTCCGTGCGCCTGCACTTGCGATTGCATAGCGTCACCGAATTAAGGCGCAAGGAGTTGGCAAATGGGATGTGAAATCATCGTCAAAAGGCTTGCGGAAACAGGGAACAACTCGGTTTTTCAGTACGAAATTACTCTTCCGGATTTGGAATTGTCCGGCGGAAGAAAGCTGCTGGCTAGCGGCGACGGCGTGGTGGTCTCCGCGAAATCGGCCGTGATTATCAACCGGGAAAGCGAGCTTGCCGGGATTATAGAATCCGCCGGGCTGTGCCCGAAATCCACCATCGGCAAAATAAAGGAGCTTGCGCTCAACTGACAATTTTGGCCGGGCAAGCGCCCCGCCGGTTGCCGATTTGCCTGTGATATCATCCGGCGGTTTTCCCGGAGGAAACTATGGCGGATTTGCGCGGCGGCGCACGATTTGAAACTCTTCAGCTACATGCCGGCGAAGACGGCGACCCGATGCACGCGGGCTTTCCGCCGCTGTACATGGCGTCCAGCTTTTACTGCACCGACACCGAAACCGCGCAGGATTTCATGGCCCACAAGGAAAAAGGGCACATTTACAGCAGGTTTTCCAATCCTACGGTCGCCGTGATGGAAAAGCGGCTGGCGGCCCTCGAAGGTTATGACGAATGCGTCAGCGCGTCCAGCGGCCTTGCAGCAATCGCCCAACTCGTGTTCGCTCACGTGAAGCCGGGGGAAAACCTTGTCAGTGCAACAAAAATTTACGGCGGCACCTATGGGATGCTCAACCGGGAAATAGCCGCGCTGGGAATCGAAACGCGATGGGTGGACGACGCATCCGACTGGGCCGGCTGGAGAAAGGCGATCACTCCGAAAACCAAGATGCTCCTGTTCGAAACGCCGGGAAATCCTTTGTTGAACATCGTGGATATCGAACAAGCAGTAGCGATATGCCGCGAGTACGGTTTGATTTCTGTTCTGGACAACACGTTCGCCACGCCTTATCTTCAGCCGGTCGCGCATCTGGGAGTGGATGTGGTGGTTCACTCGCTTACGAAATACATCGTCGGCCACGGAACGGTAATCGGAGGAGCGACGATCGGCCGCAAGGAGCTGATGAATCCGGTGCGCTGGGGGCCGCACGCAAACTTGGGGCCGACGTTTTCGCCATTCAACGCGTGGCTTGTACTGATGGGGCTTGACACACTTTCAATTAGGATGGAGCGCCACAGCGAGAACGCGATGGAGCTTGCGAAGTGGCTGCGCGTTCATCCGAAGGTTAGCTACGTATATTATCCGGGGCTGCCCGATTTTCCCGGCCACGAAATCGCGAAGAAACAAATGAAGATGTTCGGCGGGATGGTCGGATTCGGCGCGGCGGGCGGTTACGAGCACGCGGTCAAAACCCTTGACAGCTTGAAGCTGATCAAGCACCAGACGAGCCTTGGCGACGTGAAGACGATTATTCTGCATCCCGCAAGCTCGACGCATTTTCCGGTGCCGGAGGACGTGAAGCTCAAGTTGGGCATCTTGCCGGATTACATAAGGCTGTCCGTGGGTTTGGAGCACGTGGACGATTTGAAGGAGGACTTGGATAGGGCGTTAAAATCATTTTAGCGCGGAAACTTACAAGTAGATGCATGAAATGAAATACTGTTTTCGTGACCTAAAATTCAAAAAGCTGCTTGCGCAGATAGTTCCGTTGTTTCTAATAGCTGCCGCGCAGATTCTTGCGCAATCTGGTCCCGCACAAGCGCGCCTTCCATACAGCCGCAAGGAAGACAAAAAGTGCTACTACTGCCATGCGGACTGGAAGAACGCGCCCAAAATCCTTACCGAGCAGGGGAAGTGGTATGCGGATCACGACCTGACTTTCGAAGGGATGCCCGCGGAGCTTATCCCCGGCCCGCCCGAGCCCGTTCCGGAGGAAGAGCCGAAGCCCAAAGGCCCGCCGGTAGGCGTGATTATCGGGATGGGATTTTTCGTCGTGATGATCGGGATGATCGTCGTTTCCATATTCAAGGCGCCGGTCAAGGAAGTATCTGCAAGCGATGCCGCAGCAGGAATAGATCCGGGCGCTGTTTCCGATATTGACTCGGACGTCGCGGAAACCAACGGGCACTCGCCGGGCGGCGGCGATAAAAAGGAAGATGGCGCTTGATGTGGCGCAGCCCAATGGAATTGCGTGGCGCGGAGTTTGCACTTTCATATATCGGGATAGGCTCCAACCAGGGCGACAGGCTGGCGAATCTTTCTGAAGCGATTTACATTCTTTCGGGGATTCGCGAAATCCAGGTCGCGAACGTATCGTCCGCCTGGCGCAGCGACCCGGTTGGAATGCCACCCGGCACGCGTGAGTTTCTCAACGCCGTAATAGCGTTAAAAACCGTACTCTCGCCCAGAGATCTCCTTTCGACATGTCTCGGCACAGAGCGGCTGATGGGGCGCGATCGAAGCTGGGTAATATCCGACCGTCCGATTGATTTGGATTTGCTTTATTTCGACGGGTTGGAGATACGCGAACCGGACTTGATCGTTCCCCACCCGCGTGCGCACACCCGCACCTTCGTTCTCAATCCATGGATTGAAATCGCGCCGGGATTTACGCTGTACGGCGCGACACTGGAGGAGTGGCTTTCCATGATTCCGGAACCAGAAAGGGTAGATTGCGCTTGTGCAGGGCCAATTCCTGACTACGACAAGCTTAATCGTTAGCGCTTTGCGGAGAATTTGTCGGCGGGCTTTGTCGAAAACTGTTTCTTCTTCGGTTGTCCGCTCGATATGAGTTTGAACAGCGCTTCGCTTACTGTTTTGCGTCTGTATTTTTGAAAGGCGAAGGCGTGGACCAAGGCGTTGGAGCCGAAAAACAAAGGAGCGCAGAAAACCAGAGCACCTGCCGCAATGAATACAAAAGGCAGGATCATACCCAGCGCCGGATGCGGATACATCGAAAATACGATCGCTCCAGCCAATGCAATGATTGTTGGAACGCCGAACAGCCCCGAAACTTCCGAGACGAAAAATTTATTGGTTCTGCCCGCCAGCGGGACGTTGCCGACTAGCTTTTGATAGGCACCGCCAAGCTCATACGCCGCCCAAGCTTTCCAATATGCGGTTTTACGCTCAACCGAGTTGCTTTTGCTGTTTGGTTTGTATCCCAGCCATCCGCCTTCCTGCGCCGCAAGAAAACCCTGTACCAATTTCTCTTTGGTTTCCAGTTCCTGGTGGTGTGCGATGCGGTCCCAAAGTTCTTCGCCGAGCTTCGAATTTAACATCATCCCAACAATCAGCAGCACGATGCCGACCGCGATCATTACAATCGCTGCAAGCTCGAACTGCGAACTGGTGACCATACCCCAGCCCGCTTCGGCCGCCTCCAAATCCATCGGAAGTGTAAGAAGCCAAGAAAACTTAGCGAGAGTGATTATCCCTGCAAGGCCGAAAGCCCCTACAACGTAAGGGCCGGTCGCGTCGCTTACAACCGCGTCGCGAAGGAGCTTCGCAAGCGCGCCTGCCGCGTCCCGTCTTCGAGTTAGAACTGATAGATTTGCCGGAATCGGAATCTTTGCCATTCGCAGGAGTTCTCCTGATTCATTATAGCAAATCGGACAATGCAAAGTTTACGCTGCCCAAGAAGTAAGTCCTACTTGCGCTTTTTTTGCATCTTCCGCTGTTTCATTCGCGCTTGGCGCTCCGCCTTGGCCTTGGCCTTTTGCTCCCTCGATTTCCCCGTGGCTTTATAGGCAATGTACCCTTGAGAGATGCCGTTTCCGCCAAGATATTTTCCAATCGGCGCCGCGGGACCGGCCGGCGCTCCGCCGCCGAAAATGTTTGCCAGGCCTCGCCCGCCCGCGAACATCTTCATCATCTGTTGCATCTGGGCGAATTGGGACAAAAACTGGTCCACGTCCGCAGGCTGAGTGCCGCTTCCGGCGGCGATCCTTCTTTTGCGGGAAGCATCCAGAATTCCCGGCGCTCTGCGCTCCTTTGCGGTCATGCTCAGCGCGATCGCCCGCGTCACCTTCAGCCTTTCTTCTCCGACATCCACCATTTCGTCGGAGATATTTACTCCCGGCAGCATTCCAAGTACTTGCTTGATCGGCCCCAGCTTTTTCATCTGGTCCATCGCCGCGAGAAAATCGGACACGTCGAATTTGCCTTTGGCGAAGCTTTCGGATACGCGCAGCGCGTCCTCTTCCTCGATCTCCCGCTCCGCTTTTTCGATAAGCGACAGCACATCGCCCATTCCAAGAATTCGGCTGGCCATCCGTTCCGGGAGGAACGGCTCAAGCATTTCCACCTTCTCGCCGGTGCCCACCCACCGGATCGGCTTGCCCGTTACCGATTTGACGGAAAGCGCAGCGCCCGCGCGCGCGTCGCCGTCGAACTTGGTTACGACCAATCCGGTTATGCCGACTTCTCTGTCGAATGTCTCGGCGACGTTCACCGCCTCCTGGCCGGTCATCGCGTCCACCACAAGGTAAGTTTCGGACGGGGACGAAAGCTCCTTTATCCGGCGCACTTCTTCGACCAGCTCCGCGTCAATATGCAGGCGGCCCGCCGTGTCCATCAATAGGGCGCGGAATCCTTCGCGCTTCGCTTTTTCCAGCGCGTCGGCTGCGCCGTCGATTGGCGACTTCACCCGGTCCGAGAATACCGGCACGCCGATTTGCTCTCCGAGCACTTCCAATTGGTCCACCGCGGCCGGCCTGGACAGGTCCAGCGCGGCAAGCATCGTTTTTATTCCGTTTCGCTTGAAGCGCAGCGCAAGTTTGGCGGCGGAAGTTGTTTTACCCGAACCCTGAAGCCCCAGCATCAGGATTACGTTCAATCCGCTTTTCAGCTTGTCGGGAGGTTCGAGCTCCTTTCCGCCGAGCAGCTCGACAAGCTCGTCGCGCACGACCTTTACCAGCATTTCAGCAGGATTCAGGCTGTGGATGATATGAACGCCCTGCGCCTTTTCTCGAACGCGCTCAAGGAACGAGGTTGCAACTTTGAGATTGACGTCTGCTTCCAAAAGCGCGATGCGGATTTCGCGCAGCCCTTCGTCTATCTGCGCGGAATTGAGCTTGCCGGCTCCGCTCCATTTGCGGAAGACCTCGCCCAGGCGATCGGTTAGTCCGGTGAAAATCGACACGGCTGCGGATTATATCAGTGTGGAATCTTGGCGTCGGCGGAACGGACGGTTAACCGCTTTTTATGCGCCAATCCTCGTATTCGAAGTTCTTTTCCGCGGATTGCTGGTTTAGCGCGCTTTGGCTCATGTGCTCGACCATCTGGCCGAGCGTCACGATTTTATAGCCCCTTGCTTTGATTGATTCGATTATTTTCGGGAGCGCCTTCACGGTCGCGTCCGAGCCGCTGTGCATCAACAGAATCGATCCGTTCTGCAGGTTCGACATCACGCCTTTGTAAATCTGGTCGGTGTCGGAGACGTCCACGTCCTTTGTGTTGTAGCTCCACAGCGCGACCGCAAGTTTTTTGTCCGCGATGCGCGCCAGCGTGTCAGCGTCGTATCTGCCTCCCGGCGGGCGGATGAACCGCGGATAGCTGCCCGTAATTTGATAAATCGCGTCCTGCGTCTGGTTGATCTGGTAATCCACCTCGTCCGGTGGAAGTTTGGTCAATCTGAAATGGTCGTATGTGTGGTTGCCGATTTCGTTGCCCGCCTGCCATACCTGCTTTACCCACTGGGGATGGCGGGTGGCCTGAAATCCGACCATAAAAAACGTCGCGTGAACGCGGTAGTGCTGGAGTATCGCCAATATCTGTGCGTAGTATTCGGGATGCGGCCCGTCGTCGAATGTGAGCGCGACTTCCTTCCTCGCGGGATCGCCCCGCAATACTCGGAACGCGATGGGGTTGCCCTTGGAATCCCGGTTGATCTGCTGCGCGATCGTCTCGTCCAGCAGGATGTCGTCCCTGCTGTCTTCCCTGGCCGACTCGAACTTGAAATACCCGCCGCCCGGGCCGGACTGCACCTCCGCGCCCACTCCGTATGACGACGTGTCGCCGTCGAAAACGTAATACGAAGCTCCCGTTTCCTCGTCGGTCACGTGGCTTCCCGTGGCCACAATCAGCATCAACGCGCCGAAAGCGGCCGCGAAAACGGCTCTGACGCATGCAGGAATAGCCAGTTTCCTCAACTTGAACCCCGGTCGATCTCGAAAAAGATAAAGACGGCCGGATTCTAGCATCCGAATCCGCGCCGCGCAATAGGCTTCGCGCGTGTACCCGAAAGGCAGTGGAACAACTTCGGAATTGCGTGCCATGCGCAAGCCCGGCGGAATTTACCAAAACGGGCCGCTTTCGCTTGACTGACCGGTCAGTATTCGATAATATTAAGATGAGCTGTGCGTCCGGTCGGGCGCGTATTTTTGCATGCCTTTTTCAAGGAAAGGAGAGTGAAGGAATTGCGTATCGTTGCATTGTGGGTCTTTATAGTGCTTTTCCTTGCACTCACGGCCTGCGGCGGCTCCGAACGTAACGTCAATATGAGTTACGGCGGAGGCTCGCTTGCGTTCTTAATTGATCAAAGCGGATCGCCGTCCAAGCTGCCGCTTGCCGCGGGCGTGGAGGAATCGTCGTCGGGAGTCGTTGTCACCGTTTCCACATCGGAGGTGACGACAAATGAAATCTTCTTCAAGTTGAATTACGACGCCTCGAGGTTCAACCCGAAGAACGTCGAATTCACTGGCGCAATGGGCAAGAGCGTGGATATCGCGATCACCGACGTGCCCGGATGCGTTGACGTGGGCACAAGCCGTATTCGGAACAGAGAAGATGCAGGAATCAGCGTTCGCGGCGACATCGTTCGTATCCACTTCGCGCGCGAATCCTGCGTCCGCAGACGTGCAAGCCAAGCTCCGCTTGGGCCGGAAAACAAAGTTAATCTTGCTGCGGTTGTCGTGGACGGTCAAGCAACATTGTCATGGACCGAAAAGAACTGCGGTGACTACGACAACAACGGCGAAGTCGGCGTCTCGGATATCACGCCAATCGCGATCAACTACGGCGTGGCATCTGGCCAAATTCTATCGCTTGTTGACGGTGACAAAAACGGCGAAATCGGCGTATCGGATATCACGCCGATTGCCACGCATTATCAAAACGCGATCGCCGGATACCGGGTAAACGTCAAGCGCGGCGCATCTTTTGTCGCAATTCCTAATCCTGTCAATCCCGGCTCGCAGTGGACGGTGGATCGTCCTACAATTGTTCCCAATGACCGGCCGGTTACTTACACGTTCAATTACACTTTGGAACCCACGGATGAGGAAAGCTTCAACACCATGCCGATTTGTCCGAACGGCACTGTCGGCGTTGCATCAAACACTACAGGCGGCGGCCCGGAGCCGATCCCGATTCCTCCAAAGGTCACAGGAATGAGCGCGGCCGGCGATGAATCGTACGGCGAGGGCGTCATCCGCCTCAACTGGGATGCAAGCACCGATCCTTACCTCGACCACTACAAGCTGTGGTGGCAGGAAGGCGGCGACGGCACCCAGTTGGTGGCTTGCCCGGGATTTGACAACATTTCCGCAAGCACGACGACGGTGGATATTCCGGACTGCGAACGCGGAGTGACATACTGGTTCGCAATATGGGCTTGCAACTTCAACGAAAACCAGATTGAGCAGCACGGCCCGCTGTCCGACATCGTAAGCGCGCAGGCATGGTATGACGTCCCGCCGATTCCGGATTTCACGATTACGGGATTCACGCGCGACAGGACAACGATTATGCCGTCCGAAACAGCGAACATCTCGGTGCAAACTTCGCATGACGGAACCGAATTCGAGCAGTACCTGACCTTCACGTGGACGGTCAAGTCGGGCAACGGCTCGATTATCGGCTCTTCCACTTCGCGCTCGATAAGCGCCGGTGTGACGGGCAAAACAACCGCCACATTCGAGGTGACGGTTGACGATACGTTGCACCAGCATACTGCAAGCGCATCTATAATCGGAACGACGATGGCGCCTGTAGGCGGCAACTTTAACAACAGCAATGTTTTCGTCCTCGGCCCCAACTGGTTGTTCACCGGCGAAAGCTACGTGCATGGACCCAACCACCAGTTCGCGGAATGGGCGGACGATCAAAAGGTAATCCTGCTCAACTTCTGGAGCTACTGGTGAGGTTACTGCGTCGGGGAGTTCCCCACTTTTCAAGCTTGGTATGACGATTACAACGCGCAGGGCTACTACCAGATCGAAGTTTGCGAGGACAGCAAGGACCAGAACTGGAATTTCTACGAAACGAATTCGTACACATGGACGGATTTGTATTTCGCGTCGGGTGTGCTGAATGCATACAACGATTGGGTGGGCGGTTCCACCGGAATTCCGCAGACCTACTTGCTAGATCGCGATGGCACTTGCCGCAAGGCAAGACTCGGCGGCAATCCTCCCGACGCGGAATTCCGCGCCGCAATCGAGGAATTGCTAGGCGAGAATTTCCAGTAAAACCAGATTCGTCAAGCAAATCTAAGGACGCCCTTCGGGGCGTCCTTTTTTTTGGAATTATTTAAGTAATTTATCGGGGAAATGATTAGTAAACGTTGATCCGCAGGAGTGGATGGCCGTTCGCAACGCGCGCTTTGCCCCGGTTTATGGCAATCCGCCCCCCCCGCAATACCCGCATGCCGTCCGCTGACCTGCCGGTCACTTCCATAGGCACTTTTTCTGATTTCAAGCCGTTTTTCGACCTGATCTCTTGCATTGCATTCGGAAAACTGGTATTCTGTATATGCCTTACTTTAATGTGTACCTTTATCGGGTGCCCCGGGGGCGGGCCCCTTGGCAATCAAAACCAAGGAGTGAAGCAGTGAGAAACGCATTGTTGGTCGTACTTATCCTATCGCTTGCCGCTGCGTTCGCCTGCAGCAGGGGCGGCTCTATGCAGGCTCCTTCGCCCGAGGCGGACGGCGGCTTTTCTCTCGTCAACCTAAGGGACGGCTCGGCGCTGCCCCTCGATCTAGCGGCGTCTCCCTCCGCGGGCGGCGTTGACTTGACCGTATCCACGCGGGGCGAAGTCCGGGCGGACGAGTTCCTGTTCGGCATCGTCTACGACGCGACGCGCTACACGCCGGGCGCCGTGACGTTCGCCGGCGCGCTGGGCGAGAGCGTGGACCTGGCGGTCACCGACCGGCCGGGCCGCGTCGATATCGGCACCAGCCGCATTCGCAACGCGGGCGATCCCGTGGGAACCGCCAGTGGAGTCGTCGCCAGGGCGCACTTCGAGGGCCGCGCCTACGCGGGACGCAGCGTCAGCGGGCTCGCGCCGACGAGTCCCGACAACAAGGTGACCAATCTCGCCGCGATAATTGTCGACGGCCAGGCGACGTTGACGTGGACCGAACGAAATGTCGGCGACTACGACAACAACGGCGAAGTAGGCGTGGCGGACATCACCCCGATCGCGCTCAACTTCGGAGTGGCCAGCGGCCAGATCCTCTCGCTTGTGGACGGCGACAAGAACGGCGAAATCGGCGTCTCCGACATAACCCAGATCGCGCTGAACTTCCAGAACGCTATCGCGGGCTACAAGGTGAACGTCCTGCGCGGCACTTCCTGGGCGATGATACCGAACGAGTCGAACCCCGGCTCGCCTTACACGGTCGACCGCCCGGCTGTCGTGCCCGGCGACAGGCCGGTGACTTACACCGTGAACTACACGCTTGCTCCGGAAGACGAAGAATCGTTCAGCACGGCGCCCGTCGGCCCGGACGGCAGCGTGGGCATCATCAGCAACATCGCCGGCACCGGCGGCGGCCCGGTTCCCGTGGATCCGCCCGCGAAGGTTACCGGCCTCACCGCGCAGGGCGACCAGAGCTTCGGCGAGGGCGTCATCCGCGTGAGCTGGACAGGCCTCGACCCCTCGACGGTTGACCACTACAAGCTGTGGTGGCAGGTCGGCGGCGACGGAAGCAACCTCGTCGCATGTCCGGGCTTCGAGAACATCGCGAACGATGTGACCAGCGTGGACATCGGGGATTGCGCGAAAGGCGTGACGCACCACTTCGCCATCTGGGCGATCAACTATTCGGCGACGCAGATGGAGCAGCACGGCCCGCTGTCCGACATCGTGAACGCACAGGCGTGGTACGACGTGCCGCCGATTCCGGCTCTGGAGATTACGGATAAGCTTCAGACAAGAGATATCACGATTACAAACGACGCCGGTTCTGCGCAGACAATCACGCTCAATCCGGCAACGACGCTTTATTACGGTTCGCCCAGCGACACGATTAACCTCTCGGTTAAAACCAATCTCGACGCGGAATACCCAAGCGAGTTGGCTTATACATGGGCGATCACTGCGGGCTCCGGCACATTCGGTGGTAATACCGCTTCCTCGGCTGTGACGCTAACTCCCAGTGCAGCAAACCACATAACCGCAACCTGTACGGTCGATGTTCCCGCAACATCGGATCAGCAGGTCGCGACATTCGAAATAATTGTTACCACCACAAAGGCGTTGCTTGACAAGAACGGCCGCGTAGGCTACTTCCCCGCGTTTGTGGAGAAGTCGCTTTTGAGTGGCAACGATACGCCTTACGAGCCGTGGAGGCAGGGCAAGGTTACATGGTTCAATTTCTGGGGTGACACCTGCGGGTGGTGCCACGTTGAAATGCCGGGCTTAATTTTGTTGCACGATACTTACCAGTCTCAGGGATATCAGGGCCTTGGCTTCGTGCCTAACGGGTTGTTCAATCCAGGCGGTTACAATTCGGCAAAGGCATGGCTCGACGGCCATCCCGAAGAGAAGTTCGAGGAGAACTGGTGGGACGACGACAACTACGCCGCAAGCTCTGGAACCTTCTACAAGATCAAGGAGCTGTTTGCCAATCAGGGAACAGGCAACTTTCTGCCTCAATCCTACCTGATTGACCGCGACGGGATTCCGCGGTGGTTCGTTCCGGGCTCAATTCTCGGAGCAAGTGATCCGCCGGAAGTCGCATTAGAGGAGTGGGGACCGCGGATTGAGGATTTACTAAACTAGTCTTGACCGTTTACAGGCTAGGATGACTTTAGGCCCCGGAGAAATCCGGGGCTTTTTTTTTCTCTCACCTCGTTCGACTGCGCGACGGCAAGCGCGTTTCCGTACGGATCCGCGATTTCGCAGATCCACAGCCCGCCGCGGCTCTCGATGCCGGAAAGGAAACGCACTCCGCACCGGCTGAAGTGAAACACCGCGGAGTCTATGTCCTCGACCATAAGAATCGGGCGGGCGCCGCTTCCGGCGGGGGCGGTTGCATCGGGATCGTACTCCACGTAAATGCGCCCGTCGGGGATGTGAAAAACGAGGCGCTCGGGCGTGTCCACGAGCAGGGGAAGCTGCAGGATTCGACCGTAGAAATCGCGCGCCGGTGCGAGGTCGGCAACGCGAATCAGGAATCCTTCGGTCGCGCAAAACACGAAGGAAGTATAGCGGCAAGGTCAAAGCGAAATATGGCGCCAATCTCCGGATTGGCGAAATACCATAAAAAATCTGCCGCCGGACTACGGGTCGGCGTTTTTGGATAACCAATTGCACGGTTCCGGAGAACGGCGGTATATAACCACGTTTTTGTGTATTTGCGTGAAGTAACTATGCAGGTTGGCTACTGATACCTCGGCGGAAGTTTAGTCGCATCGGTTTTTCCAACCTCCTCGAAAGACTGCCGCGTCGCGCCGCCCTTCCACCAGTACCCGCCCTCGATTTTCTGCGGCAGCGGCTTGCCGAGCTTCGCCGCCTCGTACTGCGCCCGGCGAAGCTCCATTTTTTCCAACATCTGCAACAGCGAAACCGCCGCGTCCGCCAGCGCCGGATCCGAGCCGTTTCCAAGCGCGACCTGCCGCAGCATTTCTCCGTACAAGTACGCAACGAGGTCGTGCTTGCGCGAGTCGGGGCCGCGGTTGTCGGGCTGCTCCCCGCCGCCCAGGAACCCGCCCATCAGGTCGTCCAGCCAGTCCTTCTTTTCGAATCCAAGCAGCACCTGTTGGGCGCGGAACCGGTGCGCCAGGCCCGCGTACGCCCACGCCATCAGCCGCTGCGGCGACGCGTCGCCGGGCGCGACGTCGATCGCGATTTCGAGCGGCACTTCTTCAATCGCGTTGCCGCGCGCGTCCTTCGCGGTCACGCTTCCCGTGAGTTCCAGCACGCCCGGCGCGCGCGCGGGACCGACGAGCAGCGCCATTCCTGAAGTGACGTATTTCGCCTTTTCTTCTTTTACAAGCGTCATCCATGCTAGCTCCGCGGATACGTTTTCAGCGGGCGGGCGAAGCGCGAATTCCATCGACGCGGTGCTTGCGGGAAAGCTATGGCCGAACGACAGCCAGATAATCGTGCCGGACGAAACCGCGCCGTCGGGCCGGTATAAGAGTGCAATCGGTGCGGATGCATCCTCGTCGGCTGGGGAATCATTTCCGGCATGCGCGTCCGCTTCGAGCGCGGCGTTCTCCGCCGATTGTGGAATCGCGGCCGCGGCCGCGGCTTCGACGGCGGTTGCGGGCAGAAACGACAGCGACGCCTTGGGCTTGTCCAAGTTGGGCGCCTCGCAAAGCGAAAGCAAAAGCGCGATGGCGTTGTCCACGACCTTCGTCCACTGGGGCAGGGGGGCAAGCTCGATTATCTGCGCGGCCTGTGCGGGGTCGCGCGCGGCCTTGGCGCCCTCGTAGCGCGCGCCCCAGTCCACCGACGCGGGATCGGTGAAAGCGGAAGCCGCGGGCGCGCCGCCGGATTCGGGCTGGGATGCGGATGATGCGGACTGCGAAGCGCCGTCCGACGCCTGCGGAAGCGCGCCGTTTCCGGATTGCGCAAGCAAACGGGATTGAATCGCGCCCGGCGCGGAAAGCGCAAGGGCGATAAGGAAAACCAAGGCAAAGCGTCTCTCGATCACGAACGGAATTCTAACAGAGAATGTTAAGGGAGTGTGTGGGTGCGGCAGAGAGGACAGTAGACGATTAGAAGAAATAACGGGGCGCCGCTTGCTATAATTGCCCGCCAAATCGGCAATCCGGACGGTTTTGATGGCTGTTTCACCAACCGATGTGATGGACAAGCTTGCGAGCCTCGCCAAGCGGCGCGGGTTCATCTTCCAGTCGAGCGAGATTTACGGCGGGTTCGGCGGTTTCTGGGATTACGGCCCGCTCGGATGCGAGCTTATGGCCAACGTGCGCGCGTTCTGGTGGCGCTCGATGGTGCGGGAGCGCCGTGACATCGTCGGCCTGGACAGCTCTATAATCAGCAATCCCGAAGTGTGGGTGGCGAGCGGCCATGTTGGCCACTTCAACGACATCCTCGTGGACGACAAGAATACGAAAGAGCGGTTCAGGATAGACCAGCTTGAATACAAGTCCGACGAAGACGCGAAGAAGGCGGAGGAGCTGGCGAAAGGTCGGATAGTAGGTGAGCAAACAGGTTCTTACTGGGATGAGCTTAACAACTTGATCGGCTACTTCCCCAAAAATCCGAATACGCACAAGGACAGCCGGTTCACAGAGCCGTCGCAGTTCAACCTGATGCTCGCGACCAATATCGGAGCGAAGTCCGACAAGTCCAGTACGGCGTACCTGCGCGCGGAGACCTGCCAGCCGATATTCGTGGATTTCGACCAGATCCGCGTCAGCGCCCGTCAGAAAGTCCCCTTCGGCGTGGCGCAGG
This sequence comes from bacterium, assembly GCA_039961635.1. NCBI lineage: Bacteria > bacterium. The sequence goes on along the minus strand of JABRWB010000021.1, from coordinate 13,032 downwards.
TGGGCAAGGCTTTCCGAAACGAGATAAACCCGCGCAACTTCACGTTCCGCAGCCGCGAGTTCAGCCAGATGGAAATGGAGTTTTTCATCCCGCCGGATGCGCTTGTGGATAAATCCAAATTCCCGGACGACAGAACAGAAATGGAGTGGTTCGAGTACTGGAAGGAAGAGCGGCGCAAGTATTACGAGCGGCTGGGACTCTGGAAGCCGGATTTGATGCGGCTGCGAGACCACCGGCCCGACGAGCTTGCGCACTACGCAAAGGCCGCGTGCGATTTCGAATTCGCGTTCCCGTTCGGCTGGGCGGAGCTTGAAGGCGTGCACCACCGCGGCGACTACGACCTGCGTCAGCACCAGTCGCACAGCGGCAAGAAGCTCGAATATTTCGACGACGAGCGCAAGGCGAATTATTTGCCCGTGTGCATCGAAACATCGGTCGGCCTCGACCGCACCGTGCTCGCGCTTCTGTGCGCGGCGTACGACGAGGACACCGCGGAAACCAAGAAGGAGGGCAAGGACGAGGACGTGCGCGTCGTCCTGCGGCTGCCGGCGTGCGTGGCGCCGGTGCAGGTTGGTGTGCTTCCGCTATCGAAGAAGCTGAACGAGTACGCGGACAAACTGGAGCGAGACCTTTCGAAGCACTTCGCGACGGAATTCGACGTGACCGGATCGATCGGCAAGCGGTACAGAAGGCAGGACGAGATCGGCACCCCGTACTGCGTGACGGTGGATTTCCAGACGCTGGAAGGCGGAGACGCGGCGGATCTGCGCGCAAAAGGCACGATTGGCGAAGGAACTTATGACTTCGAGGGCGACTTGAAAGACACCGTGACAATCCGAGACCGTGACACGCTTAGGCAATCTCGTGTGCACGTGGATTCGCTCGCGGCGTGGCTGAAGGACAAGTTGGGGTAGTGCGCGGCACAAATGCCGCGGTTCATGATTTGTTTTCATATGACAATAACATAAAGCGCGGGCTTAAGCCCGCGTAATTGAGCGAACTAGTACCCGGTGAAAACAATTTCGCCGCTAATCGGATTTTCCAGTTCCAGCCTTTCGCCCGGATCGATGTATCTTGTCCGTTGTCCCGGAGACGTGTACGCGATATGCGCGGGCAGTCCCTTTTCGAAACCATGCGCAAGCGAAAGTTTGTAACCGAGCGTGTGATCCAGTGACGCCCCGTTGCTCACCGATATCAGCGTCATATTATTCCGTCCTGCGCCGCCGTCCCAAACCGTCGTTTTCGACAACGCCGCGTGCACATTCGGCGAGGACATTTGTACGACAGGTGAATTGAACGGAGTCACAATCGTGGTTTCGTCTATATACATCGTCCCGTTTCGCACTCCGCCCATGTCCTGGCCGTAATGGATCACGGCGCGGTTGCCTTTGCAGTTCTTGGCCTTGATTATCAAGCACCTGTTGATGTAAGCGTCGCTTTTCCAAGCATTCGTTTCGTCGGCATCCACGATATCAAGCTCCCGGTTCGCCGAATCGTGAATATATGAATCCTCGATGAGTATTATTCCCGTTCTGCTTTTGATGTTGTGGCCGCAAGTGCTGTGGTGAACTTCGCACAGTTTCACAGTAGCGTTCCATCCGCCAAGATACATGTTATGGCTGAATCCGGGCTCGTCCGCGCTGCCGTTATGATGAATATTGCACTTCTCGAACAACTGGTTTTTCGCGGCGCGGGTTGATGGCGCGCCGTTGCTCATCACCCCCATATCGCACCGGTGGATTTCGCAATTCCGCACCGTTACATTGTCCGCTTGGTTGATTCTCACTCCCGCGCCGTTGTGCGACTCATTCCGCGCGTCAAAGATTTCGAATCCTGAAAGCGTGCAGCCGTCGGCTTCCGGATCGAACTGAAACACCGCCCGCGGAACCGATCCTTCGCCGGAGTAATTGAATCCCTTGCCGGATATCCGGACGCGCCCGCCGCCATCGGGATCGCCGATAATGGTAATGCCTGGTTTGCGCACGAGCACCGCAGTTTGTTCGTATGCGTCGCCGCCGGGTAACGAATGCACGACGACCATATCCCCGCTTTTCGCCGCCGAAACGGCATCTTCTATGCGCGCGAATTCAAATCCGGGGCCGACGTGCAACAAACGGGAAACGCCGTTCGCGGGATTCGCCGCGGAAGCGGCCACCGAAAGCAGAATCGAGAGCGCAAGTTGCGCGGCCAAACGCATGCTCGAATTTTATCAATAACGGGACCGCACACGAAAATCGTGCGAAAACCGCTATAGAGCTTCGACCTTTTCTTCTTCGGTCTCCATATTTATTTCCGTATCGGCGGATTCTTCGTCATCGTCAGCCGGCCGGTACAGCTCCGTTGCGCGATCGTTGATCAATATTCCGTCCAGATGGTCGTTTTCGTGCAGGATAACCCGCGCCGGAAATCCTTCGAATTCGTCAATATGTTCTCTGCCCTCCGCATCCTGATAGCGAACTTTGATGTATGTCGGGCGTTCAACCATCCCGTACAACCCTGGAAACGAAAGGCATCCTTCTTCGCCCACGTCGAAACCTTCGCGTTCCAAGATCTGCGGATTGACGAACACTCGCGGCTCGTCGCCGATCGTCGCTATGAACATGCGCAGCGACTTGCCAATTTGCGGTGCCGCAAGGCCGATTCCGTTGGCCTCGATCATAGTTTCGAGCATGTCCGATGCAAGTTTTGGCATATCCCGCATTGCCGCGCGACCGACCTTCCTCGCCACTTTCTTGAGGATGGGATGAGGAAATTCAACAATCTTCAGTACCGTCAAAGAAACCTCGCTGTGCCGGCACAGCCGGCGGAATGCTCGAAAGAGTATACCCTTCTAAATTAAATTTTGGCTTATTTGACCTGATACAACGCTGCCTTTGCCTTTGCGCGTCCTGCTATAATTCGGTCGCGTGCCCAGCGTCCGGAATTTCGCACGGTCGGGGCGGTTGCGAAGCATGGATAATCTCGTAGAAGGGGACGGCCATGAACGGTTCCAGCGTGCTGCTGCAGAATTTTTGGCTTATCATCGCGGTGACGTGGGTCATCGGGTGCGCGGCGATTTGGCTTTTGCCGCGGCGTGCAGCTGTATTAAAAAAGCTTCTAGGTCTCGGCATCGCTATGTTCACGACCTATTTGATCGCGCTTAAAATAGACGTTTTCAGATTTATGAACAACGCGCTCAATCAACTGGGTTTGTACATTGTGGGCTTTCTGCTTGTGTTGATTATTTACTTCGCTCTTTCGGTGTTGTCCGACGCACATGCACATGACAAGTGAATTAAATGCTGCATCTATATTCAGGCCTTCATTGGCTGCTTTGATATAATCGCCTCTTGGAGGTCGCTATGAGCCGTAGAAGCGTGTCGTCAGCCGTCGCGTTCGCCCTAACCGCGCTTGTCTTTGCGGGCGCGGTGTTCGCACAAAAGGAACCGGCTCCCGGGAGCAAGGAAGACCCGATCGTCACAAAGGGCTATGTGGATTCCCTTGCCAGATGGTCGAGGCTCCAGGTCGCCGCGGGCGGAGTGTTGAATGTGACGGAGGGCACCGAATTTGTGCTTGTCTTTTCGCAAAGTGGTACGGCGGTGCCGGTCGAGGCCGACCCTGCGAAGCTGGAAAAAGTGTTCGATCTTACATCCGGCTCTGTTCTCGGCGGCGCGCCCCTGGATTTGGGGCACCATTACCTTGTGGCGGCAAGCTCGCCTTTCACTATGAAGCTCGGCTCCGAATCGCAGTTGATGGTGAGGAATGGCGGCTAGCGGCTTTCCAAGGATTTTCGGACAACCGCCAGGCTTGGTGCTCGCTTTCGCGGCCTTGCTTGCAGGGGCGATTTCAACCGTCCTTTTGCTCTCGTACAGGCACAGACAGGATTTGGCCTACCGGGACGCGGTAGTCTGCCTGGATTACAATGCAATTTTCCAGCTTTCGGAGGTTTCAGGCAAGGATTTGGATTCGATTCTCGCTGAACTTGCGGGCATCGGCTACTCAAGCATCGCCGTCGCCGAGATGACCGTGCTGTCCGCAGGGGACAAGGGATACCTTTTCGAAGCCACCGACGACATGCTGATATCCTGGGCCGCACAAAATCCGAAGCTGAAAGACATTCTTGGCCATCTTTTGCCGCGACGAAACTTTTGCATGCTTGGCAGGGAGCGGTCGGACGCGGCCAAAGCAAGGCTCGAGCTGCAATACGGCGAAAACCTGTTTGTCGCCGAGGTCAGCCCTGGAAGGCTCCAGGCGCCCGAAGGTCTCTCCGCAGATTTTGGCGACTCGGCTGATGAGTGGTTTTTATTCAGCATTCCGCGGGAGGCCGAATTCGATTTCAACAAGGTTAATCTTGGATTCGATCCTTCCGAATGGCGGCGCGTACGCGCTGCTGGATTCGACGTTGTCCCGAGGCTGGTGAACAATTACAAGTACGACTCGGCCGATCTTGCGGCGGTTTTCGAGGATTTGGAAAAAGTGTCGGATTTAACCGCAGTTCCGGGCGCTCCCGTGGATATCCGGTGCCTTCTGTTTGAAGGCGATGCGGTTCTCGGATTCCCGGACAACCTCAAGGCGACGGCTTCGGAAATATCGAAACGCAACTGGATTTGGGCCTGGATCGAATTTGAAATCCAGGAAGGCGCAGGCGCGCTCGCCTCGCTGCTTTCCCCGAACATCGTCGTTACTCATTCCATAAGCGCGGAGGAAATGATAAAACAGACCGCGCCTATCGCCAAGTCGCGCTTCATCAGGGCGCTCAAGGAACGGGACGTCAGGCTGATTTACGTCCGCCCGCATTTCGTTGGATTGTTCTCTTCCGGAAATGGGGGAGCCGCGACAGCAGTTGACGCCGTCGAATTCAACCGCGCGTATTTGTCGGAGCTGATGGAGGCCGTAAAGCAGCAGGGATTTACCGTGGCAAGAGAGCCGGCGGTTCCGCCGCGGTCCGATCCGACGCCGCTCAAGCTCTTTGTTGTCGCCGGTGTAATTGCCCTAGCGGGGCTGACTTTAAAGTTGTTCATCCGTCCGCCCGATTGGATTGTAATAGCGTACTGGATATTCGCGATAGTCGGCAGCATCGGCTTGCTTGTCCTATCGCCCACCAAGCTGTTCGCGGGCTGGGCGTTGGTTGCGGCGCTCGTTGCGCCCGTTGTTGCGCTTGCGATTTCGACAGCCGTTTTATTCCGCGGCGAGCTGAATGTCCCGGTACCTTACCTTCGTACGGTAATCGCGTATTTTGCCGCGACCGTCTCGGCGTCGTTCGGTGGCGCAATGGTTTACGCGCTGCTGTCCTCGCCTGCAGCAATGGTGAAGGTGGAGACTTTCCATGGTGTGTACGTTTCGCTTGCGCTGCCGGTTTTGCTTGCGGCGATTCACTTTTGGGACATTCGCACGTTTGTTAGGGACGGCGACGGAAAGCTTCCAAGTTTCATTTCACGTTTGAACGCGCTTCTTGACCGCAAAATCGAATTCGTGGACATGCTTGTAGTTTTCCTCGGCCTTGCGGCTCTGGCGCTCATATTGCTTCGCAGCGGCAACGAAGCGCCAATCGGCGTGGCGACTTTCGAGCAGCTGTTCCGCAACAGGCTGGAGGATTTGCTCGCCGTACGCCCACGCACGAAGGAAATCGTGGGCTATCCCGCGCTGTTTTTCTTCATCGCTTATTTCTTCCGCCGCAAGCCTCCGTCCATCGTGCTTTTGCTGCTCGGCGCGGTTGCGCTGACAAGCGCGGTCAACACGTTTTGCCATTTACATACTCCCATTGCTATCAGCGTCGTGCGGTCGTTGCTTGGCATCGCGCTGGGTCTGCTGACAGGAAGCGCGGCGTATTTTGCGTGGTGGACTTACCTGAAAATTTTGTCGAGATTAAAACCAAAATCCTGATTTTCGGATGGGAAATTCCCGGCTGGAATGACCCGGCGCGCAAGTTCACCCGTGATAGAATCAGCTCGTGCCTGCGGCCGTATTGGTGCTGTTACTGACGTATTTTCTAGTAGCGCTGCAGCGTCTGCCGAAATCCCGCATCAAGGCACCCGCAGGCGCGCTTCTTGGTGCAGTCCTTATGGTGTCTCTCGGCGTAGTATCCGCCGCCGATGCAATTTCCTACATTCCCGCCTCATTGCTTTTGTTTCTGACCGGGATGCTGGTGATAGCCGAATACCTGCAGGCAGGTAACGTGATTTCGTTTTTCGCGGAACGCGTCCTTAGATACGCGGGCAACCCGCGCAGGCTGCTCATTGCCGTACTCGTTTTATCCGCGGTTTTTTCCGCGCTTGCGCTTAACCTTACCGCGGCGATCGTAATTTCGCCGCTGGTAATCGCCATATGTCGGAAAGTTGGAATCCCACCCGCACCTTACCTGGTCGCGGTGATTCTCGGCGCGAATCTCGGCGGCGCGGCAACCGCGGTCGGCAGCCCGCAGACGATGCTGGTTGTCTCGCTCGCGGGAATCGGATTTTTGGAATATGCCGCGAAAATGGCGGAAATATGTCTGGCGGGAGCGGTTGTCGCATCCATCTGGCTTTACATGCATTTTCGTGTAAAGCTTCCTTCGATATCGTTCGGTCCGGCGCTTGCGGATATCGTTCCGCAGAGGCTGAATTTCACGGGTTGGAGCTCGATAATAGTGCTTATCTGCGTGATAGCGGCGCTTATGGCGGGCGTTTCGATGCCCGTCGCCGCGATCGGAGGCGCGGCATTGCTGCTCGCGGTCAATCCTCAGCCTCCGAAAGACGTCCTTTCCTGCGTAAACTGGCCGCTTATCGCAACTATCGGAGCGCTTTTCGTCGTCGTAGGCGGCGCGGTTCACAGCGGGATCGCGTTATGGGCGGCGACGAATTTGATTCCGGAAATTGAAAACGAGATCGCGCATATCGCGGCGGTAGTTGCGGCCGGCGGCTTTATGTCCTTCGTGTTTTCGGACGTTTCGAGCGCCGCGTTTTTCCAGGCCGTATTGTCCGAGATGGAGAATCCGAAAATTCTCTGGTTTGCGCTCGCGCTTACCACCTCGTTTGCGGGGAACCTGTCGCTGTATGGCTCATTGTCCAATCTGACCGTCGTGGAAACGAGCAGGGAAAGGGGCGAGCAGATAGGCTACCTGGAATTTCTTAAAGTCGGCCTGCCGGTGAGCCTTGTAACGCTCGCCATAGGCATTGCGTTTCTCTCGTTCAGATAGCCGATAAAACCATTTTAATCAAGGCCGATTAGATCCCCGCTTGAATCCCTCAGCTCGACGTATTCAAAATCGAACGCGGCCGACGCCGAAGTATCCCTCACTCCAGATGTGGTCTTGGGTGCGAAGATGATTCTTGCCAATACGCCGTTGCCGTTCGAGCCGCCTTCGCCTCGTTTGCGCGAAATCGACACCGGCACCGAGCCGACCAGTTTGTCGGGCAGGCCGATAAATAGCGCCCCGGAGCCGAGAAAGTCGCCCTTCTCAACCGAAACGGCCGTGTACTTGCTCGTCTGGTAATTCACTCGGAACGCGGCCTGAAACAGGTCGCTGACGCCGTTCACCGAAACCGTGACGACCTTGTTCGATCCCTGCTCCTCGATGCTCATGGTCGCAAGCGAATTGCCGATCGAAACGACCTTGGAGTGCGTTTTGCCCCCCACTTCAACCGTAAGCGTCACCTGTACCGGCGTCGCGGGAGTGATCCAGTAGATTTTGTTTTGCTTCGTGGAAAGCGTGGCCGGGCCGGCCTGTGCGGAGTTGCGGAGCACCAGCGTGAAATCCGGCTGCTCGGCGTACAGCGTGCCGCCCGTCGCGGTGTAGGTTTTCGTCCTCTGCTCGATGGGTGTTACTGTGGCCGCCGCGTCGAGCGTGATTTCGACGAGCGATGTCGCGCCCGGCTGGGCGGGATTCACGATCAGGTCATTGATTGTCACAACCCCGTTGTTGTCCGGCGGGGGCGTGCCGTCTTTTCCGCCGCCGTTGCACGCGGCGAGCGCAATAACCGAAATGAGCGCGATTGAAACAAGGATATTTTTCATGACGCCGTATTTTACCCTAAAACGTATCTTTTGGCACGATGGCGCATTTCTGCCACAGGCCTTTGCGACGAGGCGGTTTAAGGTTTGCCCCTCGTTGACTTTGGCACCCCGCCAATCTAAACTCATACGGCCATGCAGCACTGGCAACGCCTGAACGGCAGCATTTTGAGATCCGCGCGCAACTTCCTCCGGCTTGCCGTGGAGGAAGGCCTTCACCGATTCATACTTGTTATTTTTGTCATTCTTTTCGCCGCCGCGGCGCTGGTCTTCGCTTTCGAATATCGGGAGAATCCTGAGCAGTACGCAAGTCTGTGGGACGGCGTCTGGTGGGCCATAGTCACGGCCTGTACCGTGGGCTACGGGGACAAGTACCCTCTGACCGTAGGCGGGCGTATTGTCGCTATGGCCGAAATGCTCGTATTCATGATTCTCGTCGGCCCGCTTCTGGGAGCCACGGTAACCACGGCGTTCGTCTCAAAGCGCATAAAGGAAGCCAAAGGGCTGGAGGAGATTACCTTGACCGATCATTTGATTGTATGCGGGTGGAATCCCCACATCGACAACGTACTGGAGAACCTTCGAAAAGCCAAAACATCCTCTCAGCTTCAGGTCGTGCTCATTGCGGATATCGAGGAGGAGTTGGCGAACGAGCACTTTTACAGCTTTCCCGATCTGAACATGAAGTTCGTCCGCGGCGACTTTTGCTCGGAAAGCGTGCTTACGCGCGCGAACGCTGCCAAGGCCAGCTACGCGTTGATCCTGGCGGACTATAGTGCGGAAGGCGCATCCCAATCGGACCAGCGCGTGCTTCGCGCGACGCTCGCCCTCAAAAGGCAGAACCGAAAGATGCGAATTTCCGCGGAGCTTCATTCCGAAGAGAATATGAGTTCGCTGAGGGCAGCCAACGCGGAAGAGATAGTCCTTATCGGCAAGCATTCGGGATATCTGTTGACGGCCGGAGCGCTTTTTCCGGGGATGCCCTCGCTCGTCCGCGAGCTTCTGTCGCCGGAGTTTGGCCATGCTCTTTGGCAGAAAAAAATCCCCCGGGAGTTTGTCGGCAGGCCGTTTTCCGAACTGGCGAAGCACTTGATGGAGACCCGCGGAGATATTCTGATTGGGGTGATCGGCCGGGAGCGCGGCATGGCGCTGGAGGATGTACTCGGCGCCGATCCGACCTCGATCGATGCGTTTATCAAGCAGCAGTTCGAGGCGGCCGGGAAAAAGGAGCTGACCTATGGCGTGGAAAATCTCGACGTTAAAGTCAACCCTGGACCAGATTACACGATCAAAGAGCTGGACGCGGCCATCGTAATCGAAGCTTCGGCGGGGAGGCAGTAGGGGATGAACTGCAGGGAAGTGCTGAAAAAAGTTGACGTGTTCCGCGACTTGAATCAGGTTCAGGCGGACCTGATCGCCCCGCACTGCATCGAGCGAAAGGCGTTGGAGGGCGAGCGGATAATCAGCGAGGGCGAGCACGGAGAGAGCATGTTCTTGCTCGTGGATGGCGCTGTCGAAATATCCAAGAAGCTCACCTTGCTTCAGCGCGGCGAGGCCGACCTGCGCGACAAAAAACTCACGGTGCTCAAGGCAGGCCCGGACTCGGAATCGTATCCCGTGTTCGGCGAAATGGGGCTTTTCGCCCCTGATGAGCGCAGCGCCACCGTAACCGCGGTCACGACATGCACGCTGCTGGAAATCCGAGGCAAGGATTTTCTGGCCATTTGCGAGAAAGACTGCAGGCTGGGCTACCTGGTCACGAAACGAATAGTGCAAATTGTAAGCGAGCGGATTAGACAGACCAACAAAGATGTCCTTAAGCTCACGACGGCGCTTTGTTTGGCGCTTGAATCTACATAGGCGGCGATTGTGTTGAGAGTACCTCGAATAGCGATTCTGTTGATATTCATGATTTTCCTGGCATCCTGTCCGAGCGGCCGGAAATCTGACGGCGATGCCGTGCAAAAGGTGGAGCCGATTCAGGCAACGCTGGTTCTGCCCGAAACGGCCGAGCTCAAACCCGGCGAATCCCTGCCAATTCAGCACGCCGCGTCCGAGCTGTCCGCGGCGTTCGCCGAGCTTGTCGCTTCCGGCGCGTTCGCCGGTAAAACCGTTCAGCACGCATCCTTGGCGGATTCCGGTTCCGTTGTCGAAATCAAAGGCCACGCGATTGTCGCTCCAGGATTCGGCGAGGAGGAAATTTCGGCCTTTGTCAAGTCGTTTCCCGAAGGGAAGCGCGTCTTTGTTTTTTCGGATTCGGAATGGCCGGATGGATCGGGGGTAATTCCGGTCTCATTCGATTACGTTGAGGCGGGATTCCTCGCGGGCGCTCTCGTTGCTGGGATGTCGAAGACGGGAACTATCGGGTTGATGATGGACCGAAACGAGTACCGGGGCAGAGCGCTTGCATCCGGAGTTGAGCAGGGTTCCAAATGGGTGCGCGGCGGGGCGAGAGCGGTCGACGCCGCGCCGGCATCGCGCGAACCAGTCGCGATCGCGAACTCCGCGATTCAGTTTTTTCTCGGCGGAGGCGAGTTTCTCGTATTTGACGCAACCGTTTTCGGCGACTATCCCGTCGCGGCGATAACGGGCAAGGCGGGACTCGCGGTCGCCATCGGCAGGGACGAGAACGCCGCCGGCGCGGGCGCCTGCATTACCAGCTACGTCTGGGATTACCGGGCCGCGCTTGCCGAGATCGGGCGGATTGTTGACTCCGGGGAATCTCCTCCGGAGGGCGTCGTTCTCGGATTGAAGGCCGGGGTGCTTAAAAACACCGGCTTCGATGAATACAAGCGATATCGCAGGGTGGACGAAGAACTGATGGGCGAACTTGAAGATATCGAAAGCCAGCTTATGTCCGGTGAAATTCCGCTCGATCGTCCGGCTAGGCCGACTGTGGTTTCCGCCGCAGTGAGCGAAAACGGCTAGAGCGTCTCAATCGCCGCGAGCCAGGTCAGGTAATCGTTTGGCAGGTCCGCCGCTTTTCCAAGTTCGATTATTTCTGAAAGCTTCGCTTTCGACGGCTTGGAGGGAGGCACGTTCGGCTGGGTGATCGCGTACGTCGTGGCGTTCATCCTGTCGCCCGCACGATCAACGATTCGCACTTCCATAATGTGATACCTGTTCGGGGCCTCGAGCTTGCGTTCGAACTTGGGAAGTTCGTTTTTGTTGCACCGCCAAAGCAGCCCCCACACCTCGTCCCCTTCCGAACGGGTGATCGACGGCAAACCGCTTTTCGCCGGATTGAAGTAATAGGGAAACCAAAGTTTGTGGTTGACCAGTCTAGCCGGTTTCGGCAGGCGCGCGCTGGGGATGTAGCGGTGCAGGCGGACTATGTCCATATAAACGTCGTAGGTGAACAGGAACAGATCCTTCGAGCGGCCTTCAATGAAGCTTTGCGGTACTGGAGGCTCAACCATGGCGGGGCGAGTTTATCAGAATGGCTGAACTCGGTCAATCGATAACCGCGGTGGAGTCAGGTAAAAAAAACCCCCGGAGCCGGAGCTCCGGGGGCCATTCCGCCTAAGACGGAACTGAATCGGTTTAATCGGTTTTACGAAGGCCGGATGGCGATATCGTCAATCGCCGGGCCGCCGTAAGTCACACTTGAATCGGCTTCCCATCCGAGTCTGATCCACACTTGAGTGCTGGAGCCGGTGTTGAACGAGTTGCCGAATTTCTGGACCCATACGTTGTTTTGGTTGATCCAGAATCCGTAGTACGGGCCGCCGCCGTGACCGTAAATGTACTGGGTTCCAAGGTTCGTCCAAGTTGTGCCGTTGGTGCTTATCTGGAAGATTGTGCCGTCATAGTTGTTCTCGGTATAGCCGGACGCCCAGAAGTCCAAAGTGTAGTTTGTGTTCGTGCTGAATCCGGATATCGGGCCGCGCTGCAGCCAGTGGTACGAGCTGTTCGTGTACGGCTGGGGCACGGTAGCGAGATACCAGCTTCCGCCATGCGCGCCTTGGCCGTAGTAGTGGTTGACGTTGCGGTTCTGCCACGAGGTGGAGCCGCCCTGGCTGACAAGCGTCCAGCTGCCGATGCCGCTTTCGAAGTTTTCAGTCCAGACTGCGGGATTCAGAACGAATTGGAACAGCCTGATGTCGTCGAAAGTGTGGCCGTAGTAATTGTTGAACAGCGAGTCGCCCGTGATGAAGTACAGCCTGATCCGCAGATTGGGCTGACGCAAGGCGGTTGGAATGTCAAACGTTCTTTGCACCCATGAGCCGCCGGTTGAGCCGAGAGAAACGATGTTGGTGTAGCTGGAGAAGTTGTTGATCGAAAGTTGAACTTCGCACCTGTCGTAGTAAGCTCCGTCGCCGCCGCCTTCGGTGATCGACCTGTGACGGAATTGTATCTTGTCGTAGGTCGTCGCATCGATTGCTTCGGAAGCGTTGAGCGTAAGGCTGACGCTCCAGTTTCCGGCGAAGTCAACGCCGTTGTTGCAGGTCATGCCGTACGGGTTGCTCCACTTGTAAGTGCTGTCCAGGTGCCAGTTGACCGTGCCGTTTCCGGCCTGGGTCCAGCGGGTCATCCCGACGGTATCCCAGTTTTCGGTCCAGTCCACGATTACTGTGAATGCGTTTTGCCACCAGTAAATGTCGTAGCCGGGCTGCGGGCCGTTGGTGTCGATAACCTTGATCGCGGGATCGAGATTCGCGCCGCCGTGCTGTTGCGAGTAAGTTACCTTTGTGCGGTAAATGCCGGCGGTCACCAGCTTGCCCGCGTTCCAATCGCCAGCCACCGTAGGCACCCACGCCGAGCCGTTCCACTTCTCGGTGTTGGTGATTGTTGCCTGGACATCTGCATCGAAATTCAAGCCGTTGTAGTTGCGGTCGAATTGCACCGTGTACGGTGGAATACCGGCTTTTGGAGGTGTTCCCGGTCCGATTAAGTACTGGAACCAAATGTCGGTCGGGGGAACAAATGGGCCTCCGAATACCGTTGGGCCCCAATCCTCGACTTCCACCGGATATACGTTGTTGATTCCGACCATCACGGCGGCCACGTCCGCATCGCGGGGGTCGCCGTCAACCGTCGTTTCTTCGAAATCGAACGGATCCG
>JABRWB010000020.1 GCA_039961635.1 bacterium | reverse complement strand
CTCCTCCGGATGTTGTGTTTGTCGCTCGCGCTTGTGATGTTGGTCACAGCTTGCGGGAGCGATAAGAAGATGAACGCCGCAGTTGCACCGGAGGCGGCGATTACCGGCACGCAAGGCGAATCCCCGACGGACGAGTTGGCGAACCGCGCGCCCGCGGTGGACCCCGGACTGGACGGCGACGAGCCGGAAGGCGGCGGGGAATTCGAGATGGACGGGTTCAGCATTCAACAACTCATTTCGGAAACGACCGCCTTGATGCTCAGAGAAGTCCGGGACTATGAAGATCCGGTTACGCATGAAACCTTTCCGATTGTTGACGACGCCGTAATAGTGTGGTTGGTAAACGCCCCTGAGCTTCCGGATGAGGATGGGAATTACTTCGATACGCAAAAATACAGCTCCGATCCTTGCTACAGTAGCACCTATCCCGCTATTATCGGCGATGAGGATGTAGACGACTTCATCGAGGCAGAGAATTTGGACGTTTACTCGGAGTGGCTTCCATTTGGCGCGTTTGCGGCCAACCTGCCCGAAGGTACATCTGTGGAAGACGCGGTTGACGACTGGCCGACTGGGTATTCGGAACTGATTGACGAAGTATCGCCAGTCTTGTTGTGTGATCTAGATGCATTTCCGCAATCCGATCCCAACGATGATTATTGGTCATCGATGTGGAATTTGGATGAGGATTCCGCATACGATATCAATATTCTTGGTGGAAAAGGAGATAGTCATGATCAGGCATTTGTTTTATAGTGCGTCGCTGCTGCTAATTCTGCTTTTTGTCGGCTGCGACAACAATGTCAAAGAATTGCCGAACGCTTTGTCTGTTCATTCTGAACAGGACAAAAGGGATTCAGCGGGAAGCTTCGATGCATTGTACAGCCATTTGATCCGTGAGCTTAGCAGTTCATCTGAATACGAAGTTGACTACACTTTGTCGGTTGATCCTCAATACGATCCCGAGTTGCTTACACTGACATTCGCGTATCCCAATACCGGCGATTACAACTTAGATGGCGAGGTATCGGTTGCGGACTTGACCCCTCTTGCACTGAACCTTGGACACGTCGTCGGCGACGATTTTGAGGACGAGAACGACTCGTGGCTGGATGGCGACGGGGACGGCGAAGTTGGAATATCAGATGTGACCGTTATTGCGCGCAATTTTCTTCGGAAGGTCGAAGGATTTGGAATCAGCCATTTGAACGACACGGCAGATCCGAGCATTACGGTTCCGTTGTTTGCCGTGCCCCTGTCCGATTGCATTTCATCAAAGGATCGGCAGGTAGTTATCGAGCTGCACAGGAAGTATGCAGTGCCCTCGTTTATTGTCGAAACGCTTTCGACCGGCCCCGGCCAGACTCTGCAGATATCCCCAATCGGCGGTTTTGAAGAGGAGCTTCTGGCAACCATGTTAAGGCCGGTGAAGGAATACACTTTTCCGGACGGTGTAACAGAACCCGTAGTTGCAAACGAGGTTTTTGTGGATTTCCGCCCGCCTAACCATATGCAGACGAATGCCGCCCAGCAGTTTCTTATGAGGGAAAACCTAGCAGTCCAAAGCTACTGGTTTGGTGAACGCGCAACGCTGATAACGGTTCGATTGCCAAGCTACATTTCGTTGGAGTACGTTTGCAGGTATTGGGTAGAGGAATATCCAGAACTTCTGTTCGATGTGCACCCGATAACCTTTGTCGAATTGTCTTACGACTAATGCTTGAATTCGAATGTCCGGGCGCGGGCGGTTCCATCCCGGTCGCGTCCGGTGGAATGTATGTCGCAGGCATCGTGGATTACGAAGCCGCGCTGGAGGGTTGGTAAGCCATGAAAACTCAACTGCAATCCTGTTTTTGGTTTTTCATCGTGTTGACTGTGGTAACCTCCTTGCTGTTCGCAGCGGGCGCCTGCGGTGGCAGTGGCAGTGAGGAGTTGCCATTCTGGCTCAGGCCTCAGGCCAATTATTATGAAGCCAAAGTAGTGGAAATGACTTTGCCGAAAACCGTCAGGCAAGGTGAGTCGCCCGAAATCTCAGCAAGGTTTCTTATGAGCGAGAAGATGGCTTCTTTGCTTCAGGAAAAGGGCTACGCGGCTCTTTTTCCGGTGGGTCCATTGGAATTCCCTGCGCCTCCGGGGCAATCGCTGCTTTTCTCGGTATTTGTCCTCTATTCGCGCTATTCCGACGACACAAAGGACACTGAGGTTGACGCTGTGTTCCCTGGATTTCTCAAGCCGTACTTTCGGGATGTACCTCCGCATGTCAGCCAGGAGCCGCTTGCGAGGGATTTGTCTCCAGGAACATACAATGTCTACGCTCGAGTACCGACTGAAATGCAGGACGATCCAATAAGGTTTTTCGGCTCCTTTGAGGTGCTGCCTGCCGAGCAGTAGAAGGTGGTCGCTCGCAAGCAAACAAGGAGAGAGTTAATCCCGGCGCGGGCGGGTTCATTCCGCCCGCGTCCGGTCGCGACTGAACTTGTGCGCCTTTCTTACCTTGCCTTGAGCGTCGCCGTCAGCTCGATTCTCTGGCCGCCGCGGATGACGACTACTTTCACAACGTCGCCCGGTTTGTGATCCTGCAGCGCATAAGTTAGGTCATAGATATTCGTTATCGCCGCGCCGCCGAATTCCACCAGCAAATCGCCGGCAAGCAGCCCCGCCTCCGCCGCCGGGCTGCCTTCGCGCACGCCCTGCAGCATCACGCCGTCGCTCTTGTCGTAGCTGTAATCCGGGATCGAGCCGAAGTAAACGCTGAACCCGGTGCCTGTATCCACCCCCCCTCCGGTGGTTTCGGGGGCCTTGGTTTTCTGGAACGTCAGCGGCGCGTCACGCTTGTCAACCGCGTCAATCGCGGCGGCCGCGATTTCGAGCACCTCGCATGCCCCCTCCGCGTTTATCTTGTCCGCGGTGTCGCTGGGGCGGTGGTAATCGTCGTGCAGCCCGGAGAAGAAATTGAGCACCGGGATTCCCTTCGCGTAAAACGACGTGTAGTCGCTGCCCCCCACCCCGTCGTCGAAGCGCTTGACGGTGAGAGGGCTGCCGTGCGCGGCCCCGTCGAGTATTTCGGTCCACTCCGCCGCCGTGCCGATTCCCTGCAGCGTTATCACGTTGTCGCGCACCCGGCCGATCATGTCGAAGTTGAACATCGCGACGGTCTTGTCGAGCGGGAAAAGCGGGTTCGCCGCGTAGTGCAGCGAGCCCAGCGCGCCCAGCTCCTCCGCGCTGAAGTTGATGAAAACCAGCGTGCGGCGGTTGTCAGCCCTGTGGTAGAAATACTCGCCGAGCATCAGCGTCCCCGCCGTGCCGCTTGCGTTGTCGTCCGCGCCGTGGTGGATGCGCTCCTCGAACGGAGTCGCCTCGAACTCCTCGCGGGTGAGCGAGCTTGCGCCGGCCTCGCCGTGGCCGAGGTGGTCGTAGTGCGCGCCGACGATTATGTACTCGTCGGGCAGCTCGCGTCCGGGAAGGATGGCGATCACGTTTTCCGTTTTCGTTTTGATTTTATTGAGCGAAGTCTTGAAATGCGCGTCGAGGTAGCTCATGTCGAGCATCGCGGGCTTGAGTTCCTCGTCCATCTGCTTTTGCATCGCGGCAAGGTCGCCGCCGAACATGGCCATTACTTCCTCGATTTTCTCGCGCCTGACGTACGCTATCGGAATCCCGCTGTCGCCGTAAACGTCGGCGCGGGAAAGTTGCATCAGCCTGTCCTCGTTTTCCGCATCTTTTCCCAGCGGCCCGGTGGTCACGATCATCCCGACCGCGCCGTTGCGCTTGGCGACGTACGCCTTCTGGCGAAGGTCGCTGTACGCGGTCGGGCGCTTGCCGCCGAAGTGCGCCGGGTCTTCGGTCTGCGGCTCGTGGCGCAGCACGATCACAACCTTGCCTTCCACGTCCAAGTCCGCGTAATCGTCGTAATTCTCGTCCGCCGCGGCGGAAATGCCGTACCCCACGAAAACGGGGCCGCCCTTTACCTCGGCGCTGGGGCTGAAGAAAACGGGCATCCAGTCCTTTTCAAGCGTAAGCGGCATGGATTGGCCGTGCACCAGCCACTCGAACATGTTGCCCTCCGCAAGCTCCACTCCGCTGGTGAACTCGAACTGCTGGAACCAGTCGTCGCCGGGCCGCTCCGCGAAGTTGTAATAGACGGAAGCAAGATAAGCCGCGGCGTCGTAGCAGCCCTGCGTGCCGGACAGCCTGCCTTCAAGCTCGTCCGAGGCGAGAAAGCTGACGTATTCCATATACTCGTTCGGATCGAAATTGGCGGACGCCAGCGCGGGCGCGGCCGCGGCTTCGGCAAGCGCGATACAAATCGAAACAATCAATAAACAATTGCGAATCATTAGTCCTTCCTTTCCAGAAACTTACGAAAGCGGCGCGGCGACATTTCAATACCGCCGGATTTGCCGAAAAAGCTGAAAACGATCACGCCTCGTCCTCGTCTTCGTCTTCGCCCGCGGATTTGGCCGCCGCCTTAATTTCGGATTTTAGAGAGGATTCCACGTACTCGGCGATTTCGCGCGCGGCCTTGCGCGCGCGGGCTATGGACTCCTCGGCCTCCGCGGTTACCTCGGCGCGGAATTTCTTGGATTTTATCGAGCGCAGATTAATAAGCACGTTGTAGTACGCGCCTTCCGCCGCGGCGAGCGAAACCTGCGCGCCCACCCCCCCGTCGCTCAACGCGTTGGGATTTCCCTTGCGCGCGGCTATTCCGGCAAGCTCCACCGCACGCGCCGCGTGCTTCAGCGTGGACAGCGGAACCATTGTCGCCTCCCGGATGGCGGCGCCGATCGCGGCCTTGCGCTCCTCAACCTCTTCCGGCGTACCCTGCGGCATCCGGAACGCGTCCAAAAGCCGGTTGAACGCCGCGGTGTCGTCGTCAATCGCGTCCAGCAGCCTGTCCTTCAAGTCCTGCGCTTCGATAGAAGATGCGTTCAGCTCGTCCTTCACATCCAGGAACTGCCGCTTGCCTATCGTGAGATTGGGCACCATAGCCGCGAGCCCCGCGCCCATCGCGCCCGCAAGCGCCGCGACGCTCCCCCCCCCGGGCGCCGGGCTGTCGCCCGCCAGCTCGTCCGCGAAATCGCGGATTGACAACGCGGCCAGCGGACGCGGCGTATCGTCGATCGCGTACTCGATTATTTTCTTTTTCGGATCGAACGGCCCGAATTCCTCCATCCCCATGCTGTGGACCGCCAGCCTTATCAGCCGCGAAATCGGCATCCCTTCGCAGCGTTTCTGGCGCGCGGCGAAAAACCGCCCCGCCGCGACCATCGCATCCAGCGGCACAAGTCCGACCAGCTCGCTTCCCGTCACAATCAGCCCCTGCTCGGCCGCGAGCTCCATCACTTTCACGTACACGTCGTGGAGCTGGGTCGTCTTGTGATTCGTGAAGTTCATCGAAAGCTGGGCAATCCGCCGCTCGGCCAGCCACCATCCGACCGCCTTCAGGTTCTGGAACAACCCCGGCGTGATCACCTGCGCGCCGTTTTCGTCCAAAATCAGCCGCCCGTCCTCGTCCCGCGCCGGGCAGCCGCTCTCGCGGATCATCTTCGCGATCCGGTGCACGCGCTTTTCGTCGCGCGCGTTGAAGTTGATGTTGAACGCGATAAGGAAGTTGCGCGCGCCGACCGCGGTCGCCCCCGCTGACGGATTGAACCTATTCGGGCCGAAGTCGGGCTCCCATTCCTTCGTTCCCAGCTTTTCCGGAAGCGCCTCGTACTCGCCCTTGCGGATGTCGGACAAATTCCTGCGCTCCGGCCGCGTAGCAGCGTATTCGTAAAGGTAAATCGGAATTCCCAGCTCACCCGCGCGCTCGCCCACTTCCTTGGCATAGCTCACGCAGTCGTCCATCGTCACGCCCGACACGGGCACGAACGGGCACACGTCGGTCGCTCCCATCCGCGGATGAGCGCCTTTGTGCTTTGTCATGTCTATAAGCTCGGACGCCCGCTTTATCACCCGGAACGCCGCTTCCATAACCGGCCCCGGCTCGCCCGCGAACGTGATCACCGTCCGGTTCGTGTCCGGCCCCGGATCCGCGTCCAGCAGCACCGCGCCGGGCACCGCCTTCACCTCGGCCAACACCGCGTCGATTACCGACCGGTCGCGGCCCTCGCTTATGTTCGGAACGCATTCGACGATTCTCTTCATCTTCACCGCCGCCGCGGCAATCTCGCCCTCGGCCCGATGAGATTAGCGCAAAAACCGGCTTCAATCCAAACCTTCGGCCTTGCGGGACATTCGGAGCGCGCCAAATTTGCCCCCCGAAACGCTTCAATTGACAAGTTGTTTCGCGGATTTGACGAATCAGCACCGGATGCGCCGCCGCCAGTGCGGTTGCGTTCCGCGGCTTGACACCTGCGCCGGAGCCAAACTAAAATGCCGGCGCGGGGAGGTTCGATGTCCCAGAAAATCTTCACCACCACCGAGGCGGCAAGGATCTGCCATGTCGAGCGCGCCACGATCATCCGCTGGATCGACGTAGGCATCTTGAAGGCGTTCAAGACACCGACAGGCCGCAACAAAATCCTCCGCGAAGACCTTATCAAGCTGCTCAAGGACAACGGGATGCCCCTGCCCGAGGAGTTTCAGCAGGAGGCGAAGCCGCGGATTTTCCTTGTGGACGACGAGGAGGACTTCCTTTACATCATCAAGGAGCGCATCTGCCCGTCGGACAAGGAGTGCCCTTTCGAATTGGTCACGTTCCAGAGCGCGTTCGACGCGCTCATCGCGATAGGCAAGGACACGCCCGACATACTGATCACGGACATCCGGATGCCGGGAATGAGCGGATTCGAGCTATGCAAGCAGCTCAAAGAAAACGGCGACACCCAGGCGATGAAGATTATCGTCATCACGGCCTATATGGACGACGAGCTGGACCGGCTCAAAAAAGAAGAGCTGGCCGACGCGTACCTGGAAAAGCCGCTCAACTTCGGGATGCTCAGGCGGCACATCAGCGAATACCTGAAAATCCCCGTCGAAAAGCTGAAATAGCCGGGCCGGCTGGGAAAAGGCGGGGCGATGCGCCGGATTCAAATAAAAGCGGGCAGGAAAACTCCTCCCCGCCGACTATGCGGCCAAAACTCACGCTTGGGAATTAGCTACTTTTTCGCCCGCGGCTTGCGCGGATTGGCGCTATTTCCGCGGCGACAAAACGTAAAGCGGAATGTACGATTTTCGCCCCTCAAAGTCCAGGGACGCAAACCGCGCGAATTTCCAGGACAACGGGTTCGCAGCGGCCGACGCGCCCCTGCAACCCGCCGGTGAAGCAAATTCCGGGCAATCAGAAAAATCGCCCCTGCCGCGGCAACGCCGGCCAAGAGCGCCCAGATGGCCGATTCAATCCATACCGATCCAGATGCATCGGACTCCGATGCGGCATCGGCAGATTTCATGCCCATTACCCATGCCTCCTTCCGAATCTGCTCCCTCACGGAAGCATTTGCCATCCAAACACTTAATTCGAGCGGATGGCGGGATAACAAAACTCCAACCATCCAGCGACCAACACAAAGGGAAAACTCATGCTTGCTTCTAACGGCGCGGCTTGCGCTTCGGCACTGATCTGGATTGCTTGGCAATCGGACCGTCCGTGGTAACGGGACCGGGCTCCGTCTGTCCCGCCGCCGCGTCCGCAACCCGCTTCTGCCAGATTTCGGAAAGCGCATTTGCCAGCGCGGGAGTCAGGAGAAACGAATCCGAATGTTTGAAATGCTCCAAGAGGAATCCCCCATCCGGTTGTGGATGGTAAACGACGATGTCGTCCTTCGTTGTCCGCTCCGCAAACACGTCGATCCTCCTCTACAAAGTTACTTCCGAATACCACGGCATCCAGGTTGTCCCTTGACCCGCCGAAATCACAACTTTGATCATTCCGCCCCATGCCCAGCCCCTGGTGCCGGCCGACCCTATTGCGGAGAATGGCCCTACTGGAATTCCGTTTCCCTGCTCGGTGGTCATGTTCTTGGAAAAATCGGCTGCTCCCGCGCCATCGAATCTGATGATTGCATGATCTTCGTCCGCTTGCTTGACCTGCAGAGCGACTATGCCAGCAGTGGTGCTCGCCTGGTACGCCTTGAGCCGCCCGTCCCCTCCACCGTGCCGCCGATAACAACCTTGTTCGCATCCGCGTCGACGAGTATCAGGTTCGAGATC
Organism: bacterium; assembly: GCA_039961635.1. NCBI lineage: Bacteria > bacterium. The sequence continues at coordinate 1,965 of JABRWB010000020.1, read as the reverse complement.
GAAGTGCCTTCCACGCGGAAGTCGCTGTTACCGCCCGACTCGTTGAAAACCGCGGCACCGTTTACGCTAATGGCACCCAGCCAAGCCTCGTCCCAGGGAACTGCACTTGTAACGACCTTGCCCGAGCTGTTCGGAATGATGTCCTTGCCGCTCGTGTCCGGCATGATGCTGCTCGTCGGACTGCTTTCTATCCACGTTATCACTGCCATGCGCTTCTCCGAGTAGTAAGGGTTTTCAATCGCCGGCAGTCAAACATATATCGCCGGCAGTCAAACATATATCGCCGACAGTCACATTCTACCTTGCCAAAATCCAAAGCCAAAATCCAAATGTCAAGTGTATTTAACAAGTTGGAGTAATTTATTTGCCAACCGCCTAACTCGGAATATCTCTTGCAAAAAGGGTAACGGTTAAGTTTATCGGATCCAAGGCTCCAATATATAACATGTCCGCATCGATGGCAATGCCGTACTTCTCTGCTTGAATATATTCGCGTATTGCAATCGGCTCAATTTGAAAATATGAGCCATAGTCGATAATAAGAGCCAACTTTGAGTCCTCAAAATTGCCCCTAACCAGGTAGAACCAGACTCCGCCCGATTCGCCAACCTCAAATGGCGGCGTTGTCATATCCGGATTCTCTTCGAAGACGATTTGCCTGCCAAGCCAATCTTCGCCCGAATGATGGTAGCGGGATATCCAGTTGTTCGGAAAAATCTTGCCAGTCTGCAAATGAACTACATCTTCAGACACTGGCGAGAGAATCTTCCCATATGCATAATGCCCCCCCGCTACATCATGGTCCAACCATTCTTCCCCCGAAGGTTTGTAAATTGATGTGACATCGCCCAAGTATAATATGCAAGGAACACCGCCACTGTACCTGACGTCTCCTATAACCGTCGATGCACCTTTTCCCCATTTCTTGAACACCGGATACGACAGGCTCAGCTCCTCGCCGATTTTCTCGGCGAAGACAAAATTTTCGGTGAGGGGACTGTCCTTGTACAGCCATCCCGCGTTCCCGCCAGCATCCACGTCCAGCCAGTCGCGCCCGAAATGTATATCCCCGTTGAAACCGCCCATGTTGAATGTTGAAAAACTGCCGTCAATGTCGCGCTCTACCAAAATTGCCTGGCGAAATTCGGATCCGGTAACAAAATATGTTCCAAATACAAGCCTTCCGTCCGGAAAAAAAGCCGGGCGAGTAGGCAAATTCATAGCAGGTGGCTGTGCGGGCGGCTCTACTGCGATGTAATAATCCTCGAAACGCCAATCCGCGCCCGCCAAACCGCCTTGAAACGCGAGCCTGATCCTGTTTTTATAACTTGAAAAAGACGCGTCTTTCACGCCGTAGAGCAAACACAACTCGCCCGTTACAGGCGAAACCGCCGCGCCTATTCCCAAGTTATCAAGATTATTGAATTTAAGCTCACTGCCATCAACTAGCTGCTCAACAACTTCGCTAGTCCAGTGAAGGGATGTATTGTACGCGAGGATTGTGATGCTCTTGCTGTCCAGCAAGCCGTTTTCGTCCGTCACCCTGAGCACCGCGTTCCATGTACCGGCGTCGAACGTGTGCTGCAAGTGCGATGGCGTTGCCGACTGCCAATCAAACTGGCCGTCGCCTTCAAAGTCCCATTCGTACTTGACTATTTCGCCGTCGGGATCGTACGAGGAATTGCAGAAAAGCGTTACTTCCAGAGGCGAGTCGCCCATTATCGGCCATGCTATCGGCCGCGCCACCGGAGGCTGCGGCACAGGCCCGCCCGATTCCGGATGGACGATCACGGTCACGGATTTTTTCGTCGAAAGGTATGAGTTATCCGTCACACGCGCCGTGCAGATGCGTACGCCCACTTCGGTTTCGGTGAAAAGGTGGGCTGCGGTACCGTTCGTGGAAGTGAAATCGCGGAAGTTGCCGTCGCCGAAATCCCACTCGTACGAAACGATAGAACCGTCGGT
>JABRWB010000019.1 GCA_039961635.1 bacterium | reverse complement strand
AATCCTGCATCTCGAACGGATCAATCAGGTCCCCGCCGTCCAGCCCTTCCCCGCCCCCTTCCGGCTCGTCGTCTCCGCCGAATCCGGGATCGATCGCCGGGGTGCGCTCCGAGCCGATCGAGCCGCCGGATTGGTTCGTGCCGCCCTCGCCCGCGTCCCGCGCGGACGCGGCGTACTGCTTCCCTTCGCCCCTGCCGCAGCTTGTGAAACTAGCCGCGATCATGGCGAGCACCGACAGGGAGAGGATTATGGCAATCCCAGCCCCCCCCCCATGACCAGATTTGTCAGCCGCTTAACCATTTGCGCTACCTCCAAGAATGTTGAGATTTGCTATCGAAACAGGGGCGCGAGGGTGCCTCCGTGAAACGGATCCTGTCCAAAAGCCCCTTATTCTTCGTGTCATTGCTTCCGCCTCCGGCGGATAGTCCGCGGCCGTCCGAAGCCGTTCGCGTGCATTATACCCCGATCCGCGGAAAAAATCACGCGCGGGGGGAAACAAGCGCGGGTGAAAAACACGCGCGGGTAAAATCACGCGCGCTGAAAAATCACTCGCACGGGAAGGTCACGCGCGGCGGAGTTTTTTGCGAAATCTCGCAATTATATCGGAATACAGGTGCGCAATTACCGGCATTTAACTGCCGGTGCCAAGGCGCTGGACCAGGCTATAATGCGCCGATCAGGCCGCGCTGCGGCATGCTTACCACTCGAAAACGACAGTATCGGCGAATATACCCGGCCGGCTATCCCCTCGCGGGCGCTTCCTTCGCGGCTTCCGCGGGCGGCGGTGCGGATTCCGCGGGGGGTGGGATGGGGGTTTCGCCCTCCGCCGGTGAGGCTTCGCCTTCCTTGGGCAGTTCCGGCATCTGCTGCACGTTCTGGCCGGGCATCAGGTCGTCGCCCCCGCTACCCTGGCGCTCGCTTTCGTAAAGCATAAGAATATTACCGCTGGCGTACTGGATAACGCGGTAAGGCTCGGCAAGCTCCACGAAATAATGCTCCTTGACGCGGTCGTCCTTGTTGACGTAGCCGAAGTCGAAAACGAGATGTGCGCAGGAGTATTTTTTAAAATCGGCGGCCTTCACTTCTACGTCATCCTCGCGCGTCACGCGCACCTGGTAGCTTTCTTCGAGCGTGGGCACGTTGACGCTCATAAGCCGCCAGCCGGAAAGCTGGCCGATGTCGATCTGCCGGACTATCCAGATGAGCTGGTCTATGTCGAAGCTCGCGGGCGGATTGGGAATCGCGTTGTGATAGAAAACGGTTTCGCCCTCGTTGCGCACGAATATCTGGTCGTAGTAATAGTCGGCGGTGAATTTTTTTTCCTCGTCCCCGAACTGGTAGGTCATCCAGCTGAACAAAGGAGTCGCGCCTTCCTTGCGGTAGGCCATCCGGATGACGCGCTGCGGCGGGAACATGTATTCCTTGTCCAACACCACAAGCCGCCCGAATCGCAGGTCGTCCGCCTCGAACTTTCGCACTATCATCCTGCCGCGAAATTCCCGGTCGGCGTCGAACACCTTGTACGTGTAAGTCCAGTTGGGCAGATTGCGGCCCTTGACGAACTCGACGCGGGAGTACGCAACGTCCGTGGAATCCGGGCCGGCGATGTCGTGCCGCGGCGCGGGCGCGATGGACAGGTCCACCGGCTCGTCCTTGCCGCCCTCGGCGACCGGGCCTCCCTTGGCGTTTCCGTCCTCGGGCGGCGCGGTTCCCTCGCTTTGGGCGAAAGCGGCGCCGATCGAGAGCGCAAAAATGAATGCGAAAACCGAAATTAAACGTGAAATCATCGTACCTCGCTATCCGGCGGGAATTCGAACCGCCGGACAATTGGAGAACAGGAGCAGAGTCCCGGCGATTATACCAGCCAGCATCACTATTTGCCAGAAAATGTTGGAGATCCGCTCGCCCACGCAAAGGAAGTCCGACGGGGCGCGGTCGCCGCGAAAGTCGATCGCGGCGAACGTTGCGCAGGGATTGAATTCCCCGGCGCGTTCGCCGCGTTTGACGGTAGGCGCCGCATCGTCCGCGCGGGCGCGCAATCCCGCGCCTGCCTGCTTTGCGGCCGCATCCCCGGCATACGCCGCGTCGTCCGCCGCCCTCTCGGGGCGCTCGGAGCTTCCGACTTCAAGGTAATGACGATCGTCCACCGACACAGGGCATCATTCCGACAGAAAAACCGTACCCGATGTTCAGCCGGAGGACGCATTATAAGCTGGTATACTCGTTTCGTGCACGGAGGAATCGGCTCCGCGCCGCCGGAAGGCGGTGTCGGGCTTCAAATTCTGCTGGCCCTGGTTCTGGTTTTAGGCTCCGCGTATTTCGTCGCGGCCGAGACCGCGCTCGTCGCGCTTCGCGGCAGCAGGCTGAAGCAGCTGGAGGAAATGGGGAATCCCCGCGACCGGTTTCTTTTGCGGCTTACGCGCAAACCCAGCGAATGGCTGGGCGCCGTCCAGCTCGGAATCACGATCGTCAACTTCGTCGGCGGCGCGGCGGTGATCGCTGTGATCGCGCCGATTATCGCGCCGGCCATCGAGAAAATCGCGCCCGGTTACGGGATGGCGATCAGCTACGTACTCGTCACCGTTGCACTGACCTACGTTTTTCTCGTTTTCGGCGAGCTGGTTCCCAAAATGCTTGCGATAGTGTTTCCGGAAAGGATTTCGCGCCTTTCCGCGCCGCTCCTGGTCTTTTTCATTTGGATTACCTATCCGTTCGTCTGGCTGATTTCGGTGTCCACGCTCCTTTTCAGCAGGCCGTTCACGAAAGGCAAGGTGACCCAAAGCGAAGTGACGGAGCAGGAAATCGAGCATATGATCCGCGGCCATGAAGCGATCCCGCATTTCGAAAAAGAACTGGCGCGCCGGATTTTCAAGTTCGGCGATACGCTGGCGCACGAGATAATGACGCCGCGTCCGGACGTCATCGCGGTCGGCGCGGACGCGACGCGCGCGGAGCTCTGCTCGGCGGCGCGCGCTTCGGGCAAAAGCCGCCTGCCGGTGTACAAAGGCAGCATCGACCAGATAATCGGCATCGTCGTGCTGAAAGACGCTTTGCTTGACCCGGAGGCGACGGACGATTCGCCGGTCACGCGCTGGCTTCGCCCTGATATTCCGTTTGTCCCCGAGACATTGCCGATTCTCAGCTTGTACAAGGAGCTCGAGCACGGACGCAATCACTTTGCGGTCGTTATTGACGAGCATGGCGGGACGGCCGGGATTGTTACACTTGAGGATGTGGTCGAGGAGGTTTTCGGCGACATCCAGGACGAGCATGATCCCGCAGGGCTGCTCTGGACGGAAAACGCGGACGGCAGCGTTATCGCGCAGGGAATCGCCGCGGTGCGCCATCTCAACCACGAGCTCGGATGCGGGCTGCCGGAGGGCGAGGGCTACGAGACCGTCGCCGGGCTGGTGATGGACGGGCTGGGCAGGCTGCCGTCTCCGGGCGATGTGCTCCGGCTGGACAATGCCGATATCGAGGTTACTGTCATGAAGGGTATGAGAATTTCAAAGGTGAAAATTACGCCGCGCGCGGGCGAGGCCGCGGGCGCGGCCGGGAGTGACAGGAAATGAGCTTTGCGATTTGCGTTTACGTTCCGGAAGCGATCGTCCTTGCGAGCGACAGCCGCCAGATGATGCAGCTCGAGCGCCGGCCGATAGTGCCGGAGCACGGCCAGGAGCCGAAGGAGCCGCCCCAGAGGATACTGACCGTTGCCACCGACACGGCGGAGAAAGTGTTCTCTTTCTACGACCGCGTGGGCGTGGCCGCGATTGGCGAGCACGTGGTGGACGGCCAGCCGCTCTCCTTCGAAATCCGCAACTGCGTTTACAACGACTGCACCGAGAAGTCGAGCGTCCAGGAAGTGGCGGAGGCGCTTAGAAAGCACTTTCACGACATCCATCCGAACGCGAAGGCGCAGTTTCTGGTGGCCGGATTCGAGGAAGGCGCGGGCACGCCGTTTCCGGAAGTTTACAGCGTGGTCACGCACCAGAACACGTCCAAGCAGATCAATTTCCACGACGGGAGGCTGATTTACGGCTGCCTTTGGATGGGCGACGGGGACATACTCTCGACGATGCTGTCGGCCACCGAAATCCGGGACGGCTCCGGCGCGCACCACAAAATCGCGCTCCCTTCGCTCGGGTTCGAGGGGATGACGCCGCAGGACGCGCGCGACTTCGCGCGTTTCGCGGTCGGCGTGACCCGCACGCTTCAGCGGTTCCAGCTGCGCCCGAAAACGGTCGGGGGCAAGACGCAGTGCCTGATGATTTTCCCGGACGGCCTTGACTGGGCGGACAAGTGGGATCAGGTCGTGGACGCGGAAACGGAGCAGTAAGCGGGGAATTTACAACCTGCGGAAGCCGCGGAAACGCGCACAAAAAGCGGGTTGGCGGGTATTTACTTTGCAGTTGCGGGAATGCAGTCCGGGTGCTTTATCCGGCCCGCGGTACCCGCGGCGCGTTCTATCAATAACGACATCGGGGTGGATTTGGAATGGCCGGTTTTAGGAATTCCCTTTTCGCGTTTCTGATCGCATTGCCGTTCGCGTTGCTCTCTTGCGGCCAGCCCAAAAGCCGCGTTCCCGAGGAAAAGCTGGAAGCACCCGCGGAGGGATTCACCGCGGAGATACTGGCCGAAATCGCTGCGTTCGAGCCGGCGGAAGATTTCCGCGGAGACAACTCCGTCTTGGAATTGTTAAAAAGCGAATTGGCCAGGCAGATTGGGTCGGGGAGGCTTTTGTCCGAAAGAAAAATCTCGAAAGCTCCGACCGGGGCCGCGGGGACCGTAACCGACCTCTCCGGGACGCAAGTTGGGGAAGGGTTCGAATTGACCTGGACTTATAAAAACACGGGCGATTATGACCAAAGCGGTGAAGTTTCTGTCGCCGATATCACGCCCATCGCGTTGCACTTTCTACACAACAACGGCGCGGGGGCGTTTCCAGACGCCGCCGACGTTTTGATAGACGGAGATGGAAACGGGGAGGTGGGGGTATCCGACGTGACCAGTATCGCGATAAATTATCTCGGCACGGTAAGCGGATACGACATCGAGTACAGCTACGACGGGATTGAATTCGACTGGATCGACTCGGCGTACTTCGACCCTTAATCGGCTCCCACCGGAGGGGGGGCTATTGTTTTCAGTCATTTGATTGCCGCGGCGAGCGACGGCCATTACCGCGTCGTTCCGTTCGACGAAAGCGACGACTCCTACGGAGGCCCAAGCAATGTAATTTCAAAAGGAATCGGAGGTACGCCGACCTCGTTGGGCGGATTCGCCAGCCTAGGCCCGGGGGGAGGGGGAGCGTCCTATTCGGCCGCGTTTCACAATACGAACTCCGATGTTTTTCTTGTGGGCCAGGATGTAGGCGGAATATTCAAAACGACCGACGGCGGGCAGACCTTCAGGCACGTAAACAGCGGTATCACCGGCCCGGATTTCACGACAAGCACATACGGCATTTCGGGCATCTTCGCTGATCCGCTTGACGACGCGGTCTTTTACGCTGCCGCTTGGAACGGGTTGTTCAGATCTGCGGATACGGGAGAAACCTGGACTGCCGTCGCGCCGGCCTTGCCGTGGAATCCCGCGGCGGGCGATGTGCCTTTCGACTGCGTCGCATCCTCCGCCCTTGATCCCAACCTTGTGGTCGCCGGCACCGGCGACTGGCACTATCCCGACACAGGCCAGGGAGTTTACCGTTCGACGAACAATGGAACGAGCTTCGAGCTTGCGGATGCGGTAGGGATAAACGAAGATGCGGTGATCAGCTCGCTCGCTTTCGATCCGGAAACCGGAGAGCTTTACGCGGCGACAAGTGCGGGATTGTTCAAGTCTTCGGACAACGGCGACACCTTTACTCCGGTCGGAGGGCCGTTTGCGCACGACCACGGACACTGGATTTCGATTACGGGAACCGGTTCCGCCAAGAATTTTTGGTACATCCTGCATGTGCTTGGCGACGACGGAGACGTTGCCAACTGGAGCGGAGGAATTTACCGTTCAACCGATGGCATTTCTTGGACGGAGGTGCCCGGAATACCAAAGGAAATCGAGGTTGGAGGGGGGGGAGCTGCTTCGGCCTCAGGGGGCGGCGCTGCATCCGCTGGACAGCTCGATTCTGTACCTGAATTTGCGAACGCACGAATTCCGCGGCGGAGTATGGAAATACGACGGCGCGTGGACGGACCTGACTTCAGGCTGGGTTAACGACACATACGCCACCGATTGGCAGATTTCGCCAGAGGGAATCGCGATATCAAAGTCCGATCCGGCGAAATTGATTTCGTGCAACGATGTTGCGGTTCTTTTGAGCGACGACGGCGGCGCGAGCTGGCGCCAGGCTTCCACAAAAAAGGTCGGTGACAGGTGGATGGGCACGGGAGCGGAGCTCGTTTACGCGTACGATATCGAGAGCGGCGGCGGCGCGCTCTACGGCGCGTTCGAGGACATAGGCCTTTGGCGCTCTGACGACCAGGGGCAGACATGGAAGCAAATCTGGTGGTACACGGACGACACCGGCCAGAGGGTTGACCCAGACAATGACGCGGGGGGCCGGGTGGTTGTCAATCCCGCCGATCCGTCGCGATTTTACTTCACGGCCACCTCATGGAGCGGCGGCATCAGAGAAACAGCAAATGCAAAGGTGTTTCACTCCGTTGACGGCGGAGAGACCGTAGTGGAGATAACTCCTCCATCGTCTGCAGACAATGCGGGTCGACCGGCGATTGATGTTGTTTGGGGGCCGACTCGGCAGTCCGACGTTGTTTATGTCGCGTTTCACGGCGACACGATTTACAAATCGGACGACGGCGGAACCGGTTGGACTGAAATCTCGACGGGAATTCCCGCGGAAAAAAAATCACTAGCGTTCGCGCTCAAGGCGAATCCGGAAAACCCCAGCGAAGTCTACGCGGGACTCTCGACTTGGTTCGGAGAATACGGAGCTTCTGCCGGGCTGTACCGCTCGTCGGACTCCGGCGCGACCTGGACGCAGGCGGCGGGATTCCCGGAAACCGACGTGGCTTCGATAGCCTTCGCGGGATCTCCCAGGCGCTTGTTCGTATCGGGCTGGACGTACGACGGCTCGATTTCGCAAGGCAGGCTTACCGTATCGGACGACGGGCAGGTCTTCACGGAAGTGCTTTCCCAGCCGTATGTAATGGACGTGACAGCTCTTCCGGCTGCGCCGTCCTCGCTTGTCGCGGCTTCAAGCTCGATGTACCAAGCCGGGTCGGGACAGGATGCGGGAATCTACTATTCCGGCGACAACGGCCAGACTTGGTCGAAACTCGGAGGCATGCTGACGCATTCAAGGATTTTCGCGCTGCATGTAATGCCAGAATTTCCAAGCCGTCTGCTGATGGCGACCAGCGGCGACGGCGTGGTGGCGGCTGTAATGAATTAGCAATCAGGGCAATCCTGGCATTTTATATTTGGTTGCAATTGCATGAGCGGCCCATGTAACCGTTCACCGGCCTATGGAGAACCCTGTGCTATCATTTTCAAGTGATTGCGACGGTCGCGCTGTTCGGCCTGCAGGTGGCCAAAGGTCCCAGAAAAGACATCCTTGACTGGGCCGCGGCATGCGCCCTTTCGGGCCGAAGTTCGCACGTCGTGACGCTGAACGCTGAAATGATCGTCCGCGGCGCGCAGGACGTCCGGTTTCGGATGCTTCTGGAGAGGGCGGAGCTGCTTATCGCGGACGGGCAAAGCATCGCAAGGAGCGCGCGGCGCATCGCGGGAGAAGCCGTGGAGGTTTATCCCGGCATCGAATTCGCGTTCGACCTCGTCCGCGAAAGCCGGGAGCGGGATTTCTCCGTCTTTCTGCTCGGCTCCAAGCCGGGCGTGGCGGACGCAGCCGCGGCGAAGCTGCGCGAAACGCTTCCGGGATGCCGCATAGCGGGCGCGCATCACGGCTATTTCCGCGGCTTTGACGAGAAGGTCGTGGAGCGGATAAACGCCAGCGGCGCGAAAGTGCTTCTTGCGGGAATGGGCAGCCCGTACCAAGAGCTTTGGCTGGACGAGTGGCGTCCGAAGCTGTCGGCCGGGCTGGTTGTGGGTGTGGGCGGCAGTTTCGAGGTGTGGAGCGGCGCTTTCCGCAGGGCGCCCGGATGGATTAACGCGGCCGGGCTGGAATGGCTGTACCGTGCGATGCTCGATCCGCGGCGGATCGCGCGGCTGGAGTTCATTCCGCACTATCTTTCGATGGAGCGGGACGAGGCGTTTCGGGCGAAGTTCGATGCGGGTGGAAAGCGGTGAACCGCAGGTGGATCCCCTGCGTCTTACCCTGCTCGCCAGGAACAAGAAATATTATGAATACGGTGTCAGGCAAATGATCAGGTTGGTCGAGGCCTGCCTTACTTACGGAAACATGGTCGGCTCCCTTCGGGAGGTCAATCTGCACATTCCGAAGCAGGACTTCGTCTTTATCGTCGGCCCGACCGGCGGCGGCAAATCGAGCGTGCTCAAGCTCGTTTACCGCGATGTGATCGCGACGTCAGGCAGCGTTTTCGTCTTCAACAAAGACGTGGCCAAGTTGCGGCCGCGCGAAATTCCATACTTCAGACGGCGTGTAGGGGTGATTTTCCAGGATTTTCTTTTGATGCCCAACAAGACCGCATGGGCAAACGTCGCGTTCGCGCTTCAGGTTCAGGGTATGGGCGCGCGGCAGCAGCGCTCGCTGGTTCCGGAGACTCTGGAGCTGGTCGGGCTGGGCGGCAAGTTCGAGCGCAAGCCGGCCGAGTTGTCGGGCGGCGAGCAGCAGCGCCTGTGCATCGCGCGCGCGCTTGTCGGAAGGCCGAGCCTTCTTCTGGCGGACGAGCCGACGGGAAATCTCGATCCGGACACCAGCATCGGCATCATGGAGTTGCTTTTGGACATCAACAGGCGCGGGACGACTGTCGTGGTCGCCACCCACGACGAAAAAATAGTGGACGTGCTGCGCAAGCGCGTCGTCAGAATCGAGCACGGGCGAATCGTAAGCGACACATCCGCGGGGGGCTACCACGATTAGGAGGGCGCGGAAATAGGCAACCTGGGATTCTATTTCGCGGAGTTCTTCTCCAGCCTGCGGGAAAACAGGTTCATCGTGCTCACCTACGGCTTGCAGGTGACCATTTCGCTTCTGGTTCTCGGATACTTCCTCGTTGTAATCGTCGGAATCAGCAATTTCATCGGCCGGCTGTCGAAAATGGTCGAGATTCATGCCTATCTGTCAAAAGATCTCGCGCCGGAGGATTTCCTGCGCATAGACAAGGAAATAAAGGCGCTCGAAGGAGTGGAAAAAGTCAAGTTCATAAGCGCCGAGGAAGCCGCCGAGAACTGGAACAAGACGACCGGAACCGACCTCGAAAGTCTGCTCGAATACAATCCTCTGCCCGCGAGCTACACGGTCAAAGCGAAGCGTTTGGACAAAGTGAAGGAGCTTGCGGAGCAGGTCAGGCGCATCAATGGAATTGACGATGTCCGCTACGGCCAGGATATCGTCGTCAAGCTCTCGCGCGCGTTGTTCGTCGCGCAGCTGATATTCGGCGTCACGATTCTTTTGCTGTTGGGAGCGAGCTTTTCTTCCATCAACAACATAGTCAGGCTTTCGATTTATTCGCGCCGGCGCGAAATCAGGATTATGCAGCTCGTCGGAGCAACCAAGTGGTTCATCCGCTGGCCGTTCCTGCTCGAGGGGATGCTGGTCGGGATGCTCGGCGGCGCCGTGTCGGCGGGGCTCGTATGGGCCAGCTACTACGGCCTGGCCAACCTGATAGGCGAGCTTAAAGTGCTTTCCGCGGGCGCGCAAATGGAGCCGGCCCGTTTAGAGTTCATAGTATTGGCGCTGGTCGCGCTCGGCTCGGCGGTCGGCCTGGCATCAAGCTTCAGCGCGCTCAACAGGTTCCTTTACGAGGACGAAAAGATGCTGATAGAGACCGCCAGAATCCGCCGCGAGCTGGAGGACAGGAAGTGAACGGCTTGAGTGTTATTATTAAAGGCGTGTTCAGGCGGCTGTTGGGAGGCCGGGCGGCGGCGGTTTTCGCCGCGCTGGCGCTTGTCATCGCTTTCGCGGGGCTCCAGGCGGCCCCCGCGTCGGCAGCACGCAGCTACAAATCCAGGCTGCAGGACATCCGCGAAAGGAAGAAGCGCATCGAGGCGGACATCCGCAAGCTGCGCGAGGAAAAAGGAAGCCTTTCGGAGGAGCTTCGCAAGCTGGACGGAGACCTTTTGAAGTCGCAGGAGGAGCTTGAAGGCGTTCGGGCGGAGCTGGCCGAGCAGGAAAAGGAAAAGGCGCGGCTTGAGGAAGAGCACGAGTCGGCCAAGGCGGACCTGGAAGACAAGCGCGGCCTTCTCGCCGACCGCAGCGTGGAAATCTACAAGCAGGGCGACATGACTTATCTGGACGTCGTCCTGGGCGCGCAAAGCTTCTCGGATTTCATCGACAGGCTGTTCTACCTGCAGGTGATAGTCGAGAACGACGGACAGCTTATCGAGCAGGTGGAGGACAAGATCGCCGAAGTGGTGATGATGCGTGTCGCGGTCGAGCAAAAGATCAACGAGGTGAAGGAGATAAAGGAGGAGATCGCTGCCCGAATAGAGGAGATAAAGGCAACGCGCAGCACCAAGCAGGACGCGATTAACGCGATTTCCAGGGACGAGGCGCTTTACCTGAAGCAGGTAAAGGAGCTGGAAGAAGAAAGCAAGCGGATTCAGGCGGACATCAGAAGGCTCACGTCGTCCGGTGGCGGTTACAAAGGAGAATGGAAGGGCAGCTTTCTGCGGCCTGCGCCGGGGCCGATTACTTCCGGCTTCGGATACCGCAGACATCCGATCTTCGGCGTGACGAAGATGCACACGGGGGTGGATATCGACGGCGAGACGGGCGATCCGATAAAGGCGGGAGGCGACGGGAAGGTTATCTGGGCGGACTGGCGCGGCGGATACGGCAAATGCATAATCATCGATCATGGCAAGGGCGTGAGCACGCTCTACGGTCACTTATCGGCATTTGGCGTGAAAACGGGCGATGTGGTGAAGGCGGGACAGGTTATCGGGCGGATGGGCTCGACCGGCTACTCGACGGGCAGCCATCTGCATTTCGAAGTGCGGATAAACGGAGACCCGGTGGATCCTATGCGCAAGTTGTAGATATGGAATACGGATTCATTTATTCTGCCAATTGAACGTTTGTACTAAACTCTCCGCTCCTGCGGGCTTCGGGAATCGCCTGATGTGCGGCTTTTAGCCGTTTCAATCGGATCGTTTGAGGATTGATGAATATGAATTTAAAATTCGAATCAAAATCGCGAAGCCAATACATATTGGACCGGGCGCTGTCCATCGCGATATTCGTATTGATCGCGGTGGTGGCATTCGGCGCGGGATATATGAAAGGCTCGAATCCCGGCCAGACCGCGTTCGGCGCCGACGAGCTGCAGGTCGGACTGATAGAAAAGACTTACGCGGAGCTGAACCGGAGATACGTCAAGCCGCTGAAGGATTACAAAAAAGACCTTTTGTACGGCGCAATGCGCGGAATGGTGGAGGTGCTCCACAGGGAACCTTTTCTCGATCCCTATTCTAGCTTTCTTGATCCTTCGGGATACCGCGGTTTGAACGCTGAAACTACGGGAAGCTACGCGGGCATCGGGGTGCGCATAGAGATCGATCCGGACAAGATGCTTCCGCGGATATCGAGCGTGTTTCGCGGCTCTCCGGCCGCCGATGCCGGGCTGAAGGTGAACGATTACATAACAATGATCGCCGGAGCGTCGACCGAGGGGCTGACATTGGATGAAATCGGAAAAAGGATCACCGGCAAAGAAGGCACGAAGGTCTCGCTCACCGTATCCGACGCGGTTACCCACATCACCCGCGATGTAGAAATAACGCGCAAGACTGTGACGATTCACAGCGTTGAGGATTCGCGGATAATCGCACCGCAAACAGGTTACATCCGCATCGCAAGCTTCAGCGAAAACACGACCAAAGAAACGCTTGAAGCTCTGCAGAACCTTGATAAGCTGGGGATGAAAAAGCTGATAATTGATTTGCGCGGCAACGGCGGAGGCACGCTGGACAACGCGATAGACATCGCCGGCATGTTTCTGCCGAAAGGCGCGGTGGTTACCAGGCTGGTTTACAGGAACGAGGCAAAAGAGCGAAAAGTCGAAAAGGATTTTCCCCGCTTCGAAATTCCCGTGATTATCCTTGTTGACATGAATACCGCGTCCGCAAGCGAGGTGCTTGCCGGCGCGCTGCGCGACCACGGCAAGGCCGTGCTGGTGGGCGAGAAAACTTTCGGAAAAGGAAAAGTGCAGGAAATCGTCGAGATAAAGAACGATGCCTCGCAGATGCGGCTTGAAGATTTCCGCGAGTCCGCAAACGTGATCGTATACGGGTACGAACTGCCGGACGGCTCGGTGCGGGCGACGGAAGTCAAGGCCGATCCGGATCCTGCGCGTGACACGGGCGAGGCGTCCGTCGAAGGCGCGATCACCGCACTCACCGACGACGGATTCAAGGTCGGGGACGTTCCCGTGCATGTTACGAATGCGACAAAGTTTTCCGGCGTGCAGTCCGACCAGCTTGCGATTGTGCTGACAGTTGCCACATACTTCACGCCGAACGGCCACGACATCGACGCGAACGGCGGACTCGAACCAGACGTGCAAATTTCGTTCGAGGAATACAAGAGCGAAATCCCGAGGCTGGCCGAAATCGAGGCCGAAGTGAACCAGATGCGCGACCGGATTATCAAGGCACGCCAGGAGTTTTTCGACAGCATGAGCGAGCGTGATGTGGTGTTGGGCAGGGTGCAGGACGCCTTCGACGATTATTTCGCGAAGGGTTCCGCCGCGCGCGATAAATCCGAAGCCGAGTTCGCGGCCAAACTGAAGGAGGACGCCGCCGAAAAGAATCCGTTGGAGCCGGAATCGGACGAAAACTCCACCAACCAGACACCCGGGGCGTCCGGCGGGTGATCCGGAGCGGTGCGGCCAAACGCCGCGCCAAATGCTTTCATCTCAAATTTCACAATTTTAAAAGGAGCTTAAAGGATGGAAAAAATCGTCAGCCCGTGGGACATGATGCTCGGACAGAGGGTGGCCGTGTTTATAGACGTGCAGAATATGTTTTACTCGGCCAAGCACCAGTACAATCGCAAGATAGACTTCGCGAAACTGCTTAATTTCATAGTCAACGGGCGCAACCTTACGCGGGCGATCGCGTACGTTATACAAGCGGGAGAAGTGGATCAAACGAGTTTTTTGAACTTTCTAAAGCTGAACGGCTTCGAAGTCAGATCGAAGGAGCTAAAAGTGAGGCCGGACGGAAGCTCGAAAGGCGACTGGGACATGGGGATGGCCTTGGACTGCCTGATGTTGTGCGACCGCGTCGACATAATCGCACTGGTCACCGGGGACGGAGACTTCTCCGAGCTTGTCAACGCCTTGAAGGCGCGCGGCTCGCGGGTCGAGGTGTACGGATTCCCGATGAACACTTCCGAGGAGCTTAAAAAGGCCGCAACCGAGTTCACCGCCTTGAACAGCGACGTTTTGCTATATGAGCAGTAGGATTTTTCTTTCGCTTTGCGGCATTTTCGCTTCGCTTATCGCAGGCGCGGCCGCGCAGGACGGTTCCGGAATCGCGGCCGGAGGCGCGTCCGCGTTTTCGGGGCCGATTAGGATAAGCGGGGGGGACTGGCGATGGGAGTTCGAGGGCGGCAAGGCGAAGGGGGTCGGCCGCGGCACAATCACGATCACTTGGGGAGAGCTGACCGCGAATGCCGAAAGCGTGACCTTGTCGAAACCCCCGGTGGTGGTCGAGTTGACGGGCGGAGTCAAAGCGCGCTGGCGGGATTCCGAGTTCCTGTGCGCGGAGCTGCGCGCGGACGAAGATGCGAACGCGGTTATGGCGCGCGATGTAGTCGCGGAGTTCGTCGAACCGGCGCTATCCGTGGCCGCGGACGAAGCTTCGCTTGCGGGCGCGTTTTCAAATAAAACGGAAAGGCGCGTGGCCGCGTTCAGAGGAAACGTCGAAATGAACGCGGCGGAATTCGGGAGTGTTGCAACCGGCGAGGCAAAATACTACCCCGACGAAGGCCTTGCGGAAATCCCGGAAGCCTTCTCCGGCGCGATTCCGATGTTTTTTGTTAAGGATCCCGAAAACCCGTTTTACGGCGAAACCGCATCCGTGTCGGGCGATTCGATTTCCGCGGTTATGGGGCCGGGCGGGGAAATTCTTGACGCCGCCTGCGAGCGAATCTCGATCGAGTCTCCTAGCGGCTCGCTATACGCGCCGACTCTCGCGCTTTCCACCGACAAAGGGCTCTTCGAGATTGTCGCGCGCGCTTCGCCTTCCGAAAAGATATCGGGTCATTTCATTGCCCCCGACGGCCGAAAGGCTGACTTTTCCTGCAGCAGGTTCTCTGCGCGGGAACGTTCGAGGCAGGTGTCGCTGTCGGGGCGAGTGGAAGTGACCGGGGAGGGAATTACGCTCCTTTCGGAATTCGTTTTGCTCGCCGCCGAAGGCGATGGTTTTCGCATTTTATCCACCGGCGGGAACAAGCTGTCGCTTGAGGATTTATTTATTGGGCAGGGCGCCTGAGCGCACGTGACGGCGACGAACGTGTGCTACAATTCTAGCCTGCTTTACTTCGGAGGTCCGCGATGGATGTTGATGTCCTTTTAAGATATATGGCTAGCAAAAACGCGTCCGACCTGCACCTAGGCGCGCGCAGGCCGCCGATTATCCGTGTGGACGGCGACCTCCAGTTCACGGACTTCCCCGTGCTGGACAACGAAACGCTTGAGAAGATCTGCAAGCAGCTGCTCACTCCGAAACGCGAGTATAAATTGGAGGAGCAGAACGAGATCGACTTCGCGTACCAGCTCGAAGGCGTCGGCCGCTTCCGTTGCAACATTTTCCGCAAGACCGGCGAGCTGGCCGCTGCGCTTCGTCTCATTCCCGACCGTATTCCCGGATTCGAGGAATTGAACCTGCCGTTGATACTGGAAGAGCTTTCGCTCGAACGGCGCGGCATTATCATCGTGACCGGCACCACCGGCTCCGGCAAGTCCACCACGCTCGCGTCGATGCTGGAATACGTCAACCACCGTCGTCCGGTTCACATCATCACGCTCGAAGACCCGATCGAATTCGTCCACCACGACAAGGAAGCGATCATCAACCAGCGTGAAGTCGGCGTGGACACCGACAATTTCATAGACGCCATCCGCGGCGCGATGCGTGAAGATCCGGACATCATCCTCGTAGGCGAGATGCGCGACCGCGAAACCGTCACAGCTACGTTCCAGGCCGCGCTCACCGGCCACCTCGTGCTGACCACCCTCCATACATTGGACGTAGTGCAGACCATAAACCGCGTCGTGGACTATTACCCTCACGACATGCAGAAGCAAGCCCGGCTTATGCTT
Organism: bacterium; assembly: GCA_039961635.1. Taxonomy (NCBI): domain Bacteria; species bacterium. The sequence continues at coordinate 32,283 of JABRWB010000019.1, read as the reverse complement.
TCGGAAACAATAAAGGCAATAATCTCGATGCGCTTGCTGCCGATGGTCGGCGGCGGCCGTATTCCGGCGATGGAGATTATGAAAACCACCGCCCGCATCCGCGAGTTCATCGAGGATCAAGAGCAGACCTACTCCATAAAGAACGCGATCGAAGAAGGCAACGCCGAAGGGATGATCACTTTCGACCAGTACCTGCTCATGCTCTATCACAAGGGCAAAATCACTTACGACACGGCGCTTAACGCGGCCACCTCTCCGCACGACTTCAAGCTGCTCGAACGTCAGGCGGCGGAGTACAAGGTGAAGGGCCAAAAGATTGAAGCGTACGAATCCGGCAGGCTCAAGAAAAGGGAAGATTTCGAGGCCGGAATCTGAATGCCTGCACTCCGTGTGCCGGTCTTGCTGCAAATGAGCCCCGAAGTCGCGCGCAAGCTCGCGATTGCCTCGCTTGCGGAGCCGCTCATTTACGCGGCTCTCGCGGTGTTCGGCTTGATTATGGGAAGCTTCGCCAACGTGCTGATATGGCGTCTTCCGCGCGGGGAAGAGGTGGTTCGCACTCCAAGCCACTGCCCGATATGCGGCAAGCCCGTCCGTTGGTACGACAACATCCCAGTGTTGTCGTGGTTGATTTTGGGCGGCAAGTGCCGGGATTGCCGCGGCGCTATCTCGGTTCGGTATCCGCTGGTGGAAGCCGGAACGATGCTGGTATGGCTCGGAACGTACCGGCTGGCGACCGGCGCCGGATATGAGCTTTTTCCCGCTTTGATAATCGCGGCTTGCGCCTTCGTCCTTTTCCTGGTTTTCGTCATCGATCTCGAAACCTATTTGATTCCCGACCAACTGGTCTGGTGGGGGATTGTACTTGCAGCCGCGTTGATTTTCTCCGGGGAAAGTCCTTCGGGAGGATGGATTTCAGCAATCATCGGCTATTTCGCGTTGTCGTTATTGCTTGTGATCATCGGAATGATCGGCAACGCTGTGGTTTTTCCGAAAACTTTCCGCGAAGAAGGCGGCCCGCTTGTGTTGCTCGCGTGGCTTTGGTACCTGGCGACGTTTCCGATCGCTTATCCGGTTAGGCATTTTCTCGGCAAAGACAACGCCGATAAAGACGAAGTGTTGGACGCGGAAAGCGCAACGGCAGAGCAATCCGCGATGGGCGGCGGGGACATCAAGCTAGCGACTTTCATGGGGCTTTTGCTAGGATGGAAGCTTCTGATCGCGGCGTTCGCGTACGCGGTGCTCGCGGGCGGGATCGTCGGAGCGGGATTGCTCGTCGCCAAGATGGCAACCGGACGGTACAAACGCGGGCTGAAGCTGCAGTTCGGCCCGTTCTTGGCGCTTGGATGCTTCGCCGCGATTTTCTGGGGCGCGGATTTGATAACGTGGTATTTGCGCTTTACGCACATCGCCGCCGCGCCTTGAGTTTGCAACAATCTTAATCGCTTTTCGGTGTTCGCGCGGGGTATCATGTTGTCCCGCCAAGGTTCAGGAGAAGTTGTATGAATTCACAATTCGAAATCAAAACTCTTGCGCAAGCCATCCCCGCCTATGATTGGTGCGCGGCTCGCACGGCGCAGGTGGTCGACAAAATCACGCCCGATATCGCGGACTGGAGCCCGCCAACACCCGACGGCAGCTATCATTTCAGGCTGAAGGACATCGTCGCGCACATCGGCGATTCGTATTTCCTAGGGCGCGGCCGGCTGGACGGCGTGTTTTCTTTCGAGAAGTTTTTCCTGCGCCCGCCGGAAAATTTCGTCGGACAGCACGTTACATGGACGCCCGTACTCGATTTCACTCTGAATGAGGCCAAGGCGCACCTGCAGGAAGCGCGCGATGTATGGGCCGAAGTTATGGCGCGACCGTTCGAGACCGCGCATGTTCCTTCGGATGGCGCGCTGCGCCAATTCGAGGAAATGAAAAAGCTGGTTGGCGAGGGCAAGATGCCGGAGCGATTCCTTTCATTCGGCGCGGCAAACGCGTTGCACGCGACCGCGTCGCTTATGGCGCATGAAACGGGACACAGAGGCACGCTCATCACGCTTCTTAGGCTTCATCACGGTGTTTCGTTCGCCGAAGATTAAGTTCCATCTTGGCGAACCGGATTTGTTGCAGTCCTTTTGCTCCCGCGGCTTTGGGGAATTGCTGCATAAATCTAATTTTGACGGAGGAATCATCATGGATTCGCAGGCTGCATCATCAAAAACAATCGCCAACGCGCTTCCGGCGTACAAATGGAACACCGAATTTACGGAAAAAGTGATAGCCAAGCTCACGCCGGAGCTTTTCGACTGGCGCCCCGAAACCAAGGACGGAAGTTGGCACTTTTCGCTCGGAGAGCTCGCGGCGCACATCGTGGACGCGGGATTGATGTTTTACGGCCAGCTTTCGGGCGACGAGTTTTCGGACGGCGACTGGTTCATGAAGCCGCCGGAAAACTTCGAGGGCGGTTCCGGCGAATGGATGCCTACGCGCGAGTTCACGCTGGAAGACGTCAAGGCCAAGTTCGCCGAAATGCGCGCCAAGTTCGCGGAAGTCCTGGCCTGGCCGATCGAGAAGGCGCACGAGCCCACTCCAGGCACCGAGAAGGCGTTCAAGGAATGGGAGAAACAGGTGGAGGAAGGCAAGTTCCCCAAGGAGTTTCTCGCGAACGGCCCGGCGACGCCGGTGCGCGTGATTGCCACGCTTATTTCGCATGAAGCCGCGCATCGCGGAACTTTGCTGACGCTGATGCGCGTTTTCCACGGGATTTCGTTCGCCGAGCGGGAATCGTAGTTTCCAGGCAGGCTGAATTGCCCCCAAGCCGCGCGACTTGGCCGAGACCGGAACTTTCGACGCGCGGAATGACGCGGTCGCAAGGCGGTTGCGCCCGGGTAGTATCATGCCCGCGTGCTTTGGATGATAGACAATCCTCTGGACGTAATTCCGCGGGTCGCCGGCCATCCGGCGATCGAGCGCTCGCTTGTTTCGTACTTCACAGCGAAGCACGAGGCGGGAGTTCCAATCGCGCTCGTGGACGATCCGCAAAATCCGCGCGTCCTTTTCGGACATCTGGGCGGATGGTGCAGGCTCGCGGCGAGCGATCCGTCGGTATGGCCGTCGGTGATGGAAGATCTTTTCCGCGAGCGCGTCGAACAATCCCCGCCGTGGCCGGACCCCGCGCTTGTGCATGACTGGGAGAATCCCCGCAACGACGGCGAAACCTCGAACGGCGAGCGCGGACTGTTTTTGGATCAGGCTCCGTTGCCCGCGTGGGAGGCGGCGATAGCCGCGGGATTCCAAGCCACCGGCGACGAGGAGGACAACAGGAACACCGCGCACATCTGGGCGATAACGGGCGAGCCGCGGTTCGCGCATTTGGTCAAGCATCCATGCCGCCTGGGAAAAGGACACGAGTTAAAAGAGCTGTTGATGCAGGGAATCCACTATGACGAGAAAGGAGAGTACACGGCGCGATGCCTTGACGCCGGCCCGTCGTTCGTGTGCGAGGTGGACGGACTGCCGGTCTGCTGGAGCTGCACGCATCTGTCCGGCGCGATGGGGATGATTTACACTCCGGAAGAGCACCGCAGAAAGGGCTATGCGCGTTCGCTCGCGGCGTTCCAAATCGACACGATGCTTGCGATGCACGGAATCGCGTTCTGCCACATCCTGGACTGGAACACGGCGTCGCAGGAACTGGTAAAGGGATTCGGCGCGGAGCCGAACGACGAGCCGCTCGTTTGGCGCGGCGTCGCGTGGCCGAAATAAAATTCACGAAAATCCTAGTGATGATGCTCCACCGGCGCGCCGGTGGCGATGTGGTAAATCGCGCGCGCGGTCAGCGCCGCGCCCAGAAGCGTGATTATCGAAGTGCTGATAACGGGCACGATCCGCGCCCACTTGCTTTCCGCGACCTTCGTTCCGATCAACCCCGCGGCCTTGACCAGCGCGATGCCGATCGCGACCATAACCGACGCCATCCCGATGCTGTGGATCACGACGAGAATCAATCCCTGGGCGAAACGCCCGTACGCGACGGCCGCCAGCAGCACCGTCATCGCGCCGGGGCAGGGGACGATTCCGCCCGACACTCCGAGCGCGACGAGCTGCGCGAAAAGCGGCTTCTGCGCGGCTGGAGCGGCTTTGGTGTTTTCGCTTGAAAGATCGTGTTGATGCTCGTGTTCACCCGCGTGGGGATGGCCGTGCTCATGCCCGTGCGGATGCGCGTGGCCGTGGTGATGATGCGCGTGCGCGGCGACGCCGGTTTTCGCTTCGCGAACGCGCACGCCGATCATCCATCCGCCGACGAAAAGAATCAGCAGCCCGGATATAAGCTCAAGCGCCCTCTGCACCGTATCCGGAACGAAAAACTCCGCGGCGACGGTCGCGAGCACGCCGAGGATAATCACGCTGCCCGTGTGGGTGATCGTCGCGACTATTCCGAGCACTACCGCGTCGTACACGCGCCCCTTCGTGCCGACAAGATACGCGGCGATTATCATCTTCCCGTGGCCGGGTTCCAACGCGTGCAGCGCCCCGAGCCAGAAAGATGTGACGGCGAGAATCGCAAATTCCACGGGCGGGATTGTAGCCGATGAAGGCAAAGCAACTTCGAATGGTCGGCCCGGGGTATAATAGGCTGGGGTGATTATATGAAACCCAGGCAGGAAATCGTGTTCAACGTCGAGGAAGCCGAAGAAGGCGGCTACATCGCGGAAGCGCTCGGCGAAGACATAATCACGGAGGCCGACACGCTTGAAGAACTCAGGGAGAACATGCGAGAGGCGGTTGTCTGCCATTTTAGCAATGTCGACTCGCTTTGGATTGTGGTTCGAAAGTGCTGAATTCCGCTATCCCGGAAATGGCCTATAATCTATACGTATGTTGGCATTGACAGGTTTTTTTTTTTCTGATAGTTTCCAATCCCGCCACAGTGACGGGAATACACTTAAGGAGATTTGTATGAAACAGCTTTTTACATTGCTTGCGGTTTGCACATTGGTTGCCGGTCTGGCGATGCCGGTGCACGCGGATGACCCGATTGGTTTTGCGGTATATACCAAACCGGGCTTTCAGTCAATTGTAATTCCCATTTACGACGGAGATGCGAATGCCGCTGGCTGGGCGCATTATTCGGGTTCAGGCTACGATGCATGGGTTTCCGTTTGGGGCGGCGATTGGGCTGACGTTCCCGCAAAAGCAACAGGTCACTATTACTGCGTGATTGATGAAGGACCGGGTTGCAGGTCAAGATGGGATTGTGGATCTGACTCAACAGGGACTTGCTCGCTTGAGGCTCCCAATTGTCATGCTAGCTCGACCTGCGCATAAATTCGGCTTTACGGTCATTGTGATGGAGGATAAAATGCGAACATTTCATCGCATACCTTTGTTCGCCCTGCTTGCATTGTTCTTTGCGCTGATATGCGCAGTCTCAGCACATGATACGACCGCAAGCACCGAGAATACAACCAGCACTCAAACTGGTTGTTGCGGAATCGGCGGAGCCTTGATTTGGGAAAGATGGGTTGGCGGAGAACTCAAGGACTACGGGAAATGGTATTACGGCAAAAATGTTGTCAGTTGGCTCGAGTTTCCTTCTTCAGAAGGCGGGATGCTGAAGCTGATTGCCATAAACTACCCGCTTAAAGAAGGCCAGGAATTTCCAAAGCTAGAGCAGGGCCACCTATGGTACAAGGTCATGAAACCCGGTGTGATGATGGTTCTTGCCGAACAAAAGACACCTGGCGAAGAGTGGATTTTTCGCAACGGCGCATGCGGATTGATAGCGGACACGCCATTCGATCCTGATGCTTACACCGACTACTCAATTCGTTATATCTGGAAGGATAAATGGGACAGGCAAGGCCAATTGAGCCTCGGGCATGGATTTTGGGCGTATTTCAAATCGGGTTTAATGCCGGAAGCAATGGTTTCGACTCCGGGAAGCTACCCGTTTGAATGCGATCCCGAATGGGCTAAACTGACTTGGGTCAACGTGCCGATCCCGCCTGAATATGGCAAATTTTACGGACGCGCGCATGCCGCCGGTGAAGTCTGGACAGTCACGATTAACGGAGTTGATTACAGCGCGACTGCAACAGAAGGCGACCCACTCATCGATCCGGACAGTTTGAAGTTTCAGTGTCCCAACCCAAACTACGAGCCTTAGCCCGATTAACCGCGTTTCAGCTTGAACGCGCCGACGGTTTGTTCAATCGTGAGCGCAAACTTCACCGCCGCGTTAGTATAGCCGTCGGATACGTATGCCGCGCCGTCGCGCACGAGTCCCGCGTCGTCCAAGTTGTGCACGCCCATGTCGCCGTCCGCCTCCGCGCGGATTCCCGCTCCTTCAGGGATCGCTAGCTTCACCTTTCCCGCGTTGTTCGACACGCTGACCGCGACTTCCGGTACGAGCGAGCCGAGTTTCGCCGACACTCCGCCCAGGCTGTTCTCGATAACGAGGCTGCGCACGCGGATATCGCGCAGATCCAGCTTCACCGCGCCCGCCCCAGTGTCAACTTCGACGTCGTAAAGTGCGCCCGGATGCAGCGTGCAATCGAGCGTTCCCGCCTCGGTTTCGAGCAAAAGCGTTCCCTTCGACGCGTCGTCCGCATCCGCATGGAACGAAATTCCGTCCGGCGCCACGCCCCTGCGCGTGCCCGACGCGAGCAGGTCAGGCGCATCGTGCGCGCCGCGGATCTTCACCGCTCCGACCTTGGCGGATACGATCACTCTCGCTTCGGCCAGGCCTTCCGGCAGCTTGACGCGGAAGTTTTTTTCGCTCGAATACGCGCTCACCACCTTGTCCTTGCCTTTCGCGAAAATGACCTTGCCCTTCACACCCGCGGCCTTCGCCGCCTCGGAGAGCGCGCCGTACACGTCCTTCATATTGCGCACGACCGCGTCGGGTAGCTCGCGGATGAACTCGCGGAATTCGCCCGCGCCCGCCGCGTCCGGCGATGGGTCTTCGTTGACCAGCTTCAGAAGCCGCTCGGCCTCCTCGACCGAAATCTTTCCGTCTTTCAAAAGGTTGAGAATCTTCACATGCGCACTGCCCATTTTTTCACCTCGATTAAGCGCGGCGTTAATGCCGCGGTTCCCGGTAGCTCAACTTCGCAATTCCGATAACCTTCGCTCGGCCTCTTCAGCGGTTATCTCGCCCGCCGCGAGCAAATCGAGAACCTCGTCGCGCCGCGCCGCAAGCTCGGCTTCCAGAGCGCCCCGCTCCGCCTTCCCCGCGCCCAGACCCAGCCGTACGATAAGGCGCTCCAGCCGGCCGCGCACAGTCGGATATGAGATTCCGAGAGCCGCTTCGACGTCCTTGATCACGCCGCGCGCCCGCAGGAACGCCCGCAGGAAGTCGAGATCCTCGCCCGAAAGCGAGGCGAACTCGCTCTGCCGGAACCTTCCCGACAGCTCCGAGCCGCACCCGTCGCACGAGAGCCGGGAGACCGCCATCGCCCCGCCGCACACCGGGCAGGGCCCGCCGAAATCGTAAGTCTTCTTCGCCATAACATTAAGGATTTTAACATAGATATTAAGATTGTCAAGTTGTTGTGCCTCGGCAATTATATATTGTAATTTAGTGTGCCGTTCCCAAAACGCCTGGATCGATCCCTTGCACTCTTGGTTGTAGCTTTTCTGCGGTGATTGTTTGACGAATGCGAACAATTGCCGTAAAATAGCTAATCGTCGGGTTGATGACCCGAATGTATGGATGTTCGAATGAGGCAAACTATGTCCGGAAACAATCTGCTCCGAGCCGGTTCTCGAATGGACCTCGTCAGATGCCTGGTGAGCGAAGGGGATCGCATATTCACTCTGGCGCGCGCCCGCGAGCTTGCCGGGGAAGCTGGGATTTCCGACGGCTATCTTCGGCAGGCGCTCCACCACCTGGCGAGGACGGGCTGGGTGATACGATTGCGCAAGGGCATTTACGCGATTTCGTCCGCCGTGCCTGGAAGCGCGCCGGTTCATGAGTTCGAAATCGCAATGTCTCTGGTAAAGCCGGCCGCCATCTCGCATTGGTCGGCATTGAGCCATCACGGCTTGACTGAACAGGTTCCGGGCATGGTATTCGTTCTAACGACGACCGATGCGTCGGTGCCGCGGTTGCGCGATGCGGAGGCCAAGCATGGCGGTGGAATTTTCGGCGTTGGTGACGTTTCTTTCCGTTTCGTACAGGTAAAGCCCGAACGTTTTTTTGGAACCGTGAATGCGTGGATCGGCGAAGCGCGAGTGAAAATTACGGATCCCGAGCGGACGCTGCTTGACGGACTTAATATGCCTCAATACTGCGGCGACTTTGCGAATGTGCTCCACGCGTTTCGAGTGCGCGGCGCAAGCCTCGATATAGAAAGAATCGTGGATTACGCGCTGAGGCTCGACGCCGCAACCGCCAAGCGGCTCGGCTGGGTGCTCGAAAAGCAGGGAATTGCGTACTCCAAGCTGAAACGGCTGGCCGCACTTCCGATAAAAGGCTACCGCAAGCTCGATCCGAAGGGGCCTCGCAGGGGACCCACCAACTCGCGCTGGATGATTCAGGAAAACCTCCCCGGAAAGGTGAATGCATGAAGCCGTTGCGCACGCGGCTCCAGGAAGCGCGAAAGCGTCTTGGGCTCCCCTGGGAGATATTGGAACGCGACTATCTGCTGTCTTGGATTCTGGCAGGTATCGGGCATGTCGAATCGCTTCGTGACACGCTTGTATTCAAAGGCGGCACGGCGCTAAGAAAATGCTACTTCGGTGACTACAGATTTTCGGAGGACCTGGATTTTTCAGCCCTTCCCGGCGTTCCAACTGGAGGCAAAATGGAGCATGCAATTCGCGATGCGTGCGATGCCGCGTCGTCTTTGCTTGACGAATATGCGCCGGTGGACATCGCCTGCGAGCGTTACACGGAGAAGGAACCGCATCCGGGCGGCCAGGAGGCGTTTATTATCAGGGCTCGATTCCATTGGCAAAGCCAGCCCAATACGCGCGTGCTGATCGAGACGACCATAGATGAAAGGGTTGTTATGCCCGCGCCAAAAAAGAAAATAATACATGAATATGGAGAACCGCTCGACGCGGAAATCCAGGTCTATGCGCTGGAGGAAATTGTTGCGGAAAAGCTCCGCGCGATTCTCCAGCATGCAGCGATGCTCGAAGAGAGGGGATGGAGCCGATCCCGCGCCCGGGATTTCTACGATATCTGGCGGGTGATCGAAACCTATGGAGGCTCGATGGACTTTGCCCATTTCCCGTCCTTGCTGAAGGAGAAGTGCGCAGCGCGAAAAATCTTTTTCAATGCTCCGGAGGACTTTTTCGAGGAGCGAATGCTTGCTTATGTCGAGAAAACGTGGGATCAGTTCCTTGGACCGTTGGTGCCTGAGTTGCCTGACTATCATACCGTCATTGGCGCATTGCGCCCGATAGTCAAATCAATCGTTTCTGCCGATAGGTGATTAGGCGAACTCACGAAAGATTTTTTCTCTTGGCTGCTGGTCTATCCCTACCCCCCTTCGTACGCCTTTTGGAGCTCGGCCATGTCGAGCTTGACCATTCCCATCACCGCCTCCATCACGCGCTCGGTTGCCTCGGGGCCGCCGGCGGTGAGCATCGTTTCGATGGACTCGGGATCGATCTGCCAGGAGAGCCCGTAGCGGTCTTTCAGCCAGCCGCACTGGATTTCCTCTCCGCCGTCCGTCAGTTTCTCCCAGATCCGGTCTATTTCCTCCTGCGTCTCGCAGTGGACCATGATCGAAACCGCCTGGTTGAACTTCTGCGACGGCCCGCCGCCCATCGCCATGAACTTCTGCCCGCACAGCTCGAAGCACACAAGCATTGCGCCGCCGGTCTCGCCCGGCACGTTTTTGGGCCTGCGCGCCACGGAGGTTATCCTCGAATCCGGAAAAATCGAAACGTAAAACTCCGCGGCCTCTTCCGCATCGGTGTCGAACCAAAGGAACGTCGTCATCCTCATCGCATACGCCTCGCTTTTCGCAATCGGGAAATTGGATTGGCGCGATTTGCGGCGCGCCCGCCAGAATTGGTACCTGCGCGGCGGGATTGTTATCTCGCCGTCAGGATTAGGCGCCGTATATCGGGGTAAATCTGTCTGCTCACTTTCGCACTTTCCGCATCCGGCTTGACTCATCCGCCCGCGCGGCGTACCTTCGAAGCGATTTCCTTTTAAGGAGGTCGTATGGCAGGCGCACCAAGGATTCTGGTTCTAAATATCGGCGGCACCTCGACGAAGGTAGCCATTTTTTCAGGCGAGCGGTGCCACGCCGAGGCGTCGGTGCCGTTCCATCCGGGAAAGCCGTACGCGAACCTTGCGGACGAGGTGCCGGATCGAACCGCGCAGGTGCGGGCGTTCCTTGCCGAGCAGGGCATAGGCGGGCAGGCTGCATCCGATCACGCGTCGTTCGCCGCCGCGTTCGACATCGTGGCGAGCCGGGGCGGGATTCTTTCGCCGCTTCCCGCAGGCGTGACGCGCGTGAACGAAGCGATGCTTTCCGACCTGCGCGAAAACAAATTCGGCGCGCACGCGAGCAATCTTTCAGCGCAGGTGGCGCATGCGCTGGTCGGCGACGAGGTGCCGATTGTTATTGTCGATCCGATAGTCGTGGACGAGTTCGACGACGTCGTGCGCATATCCGGCGTGCCGGGGATCGCGCGTGCGTCGCGGCTGCACACGCTCAACATCCGCGCGGTTGCCAAGCGCGCCGCATCCGAGCTGGGCAAGCCGTTCGCGGAATGCAGCTTCGCGGTGGCGCATTTGGGAAGCGGATTTTCGATCGCCGCGATAGAGCGCGGCCGCATAAAGGACGTGACCGACGCGCAGCTTGGCGAGGGGCCGTTCTCGGTCAACCGGGCTGGCGTCCTGCCGTTGCGCGGGCTGATGAAGCTGTGCTACTCGATGCCCGAAAACGAAGTGAAAGACCTTCTCTCGAACAAGTCCGGGTTCCAGGGCTACCTTGGGACGAGCGACTTCCGGGAGGTCGAAGCGCGCATCGACGCGGGCGACGCCGAGGCGAAACTGGTTTACGACGCGATGGTGTACCAGGTGGCGAAGAACGCGGGCGCGTACTGGACCGCGCTCAAAGGCAGGGGCGACGCGATACTTTTGACCGGCGGGATGACGAAGAGCGAGCGGCTCGTGCGCGACTTGCGGGAGTACCTCGATCCGCTTGCGCGCGTGATGGTTTTTCCGGGAGAGGACGAGATGGGCGCGCTGGCGCGGGGCGCGCTGGCCGCGCTATCGGGCGAGGAGCCGATACGCAAGTATCCCGGCGGCGAACCGGAGTAGCGGGTATAATCAAATGTGCCGCGAACCAATTGCTGGCGCGGAGCCGAAATGAAATACATCGTCACCTAAACGCCGGACGAGGACGGCGGATTCATCGCCGAGTGTCCGAACCTGCCCGGGTGCGTTTCGCACGGAGATACAAAAGAGGAAGCGAGGAAAAATATCCGCGAGGCCATCGAGCTGTGCCTCGAAGTGCGCCGCGAACTCGGTATGCCGGAGTACGTATAATTCGGAATTAAAGGCCTGCAATCGATTGCTTAAGGCCGCTTGCCCTTGAAAAACTCCCGAAGCAGCGCAGCGGATTCCTCCGCCAGTACGCCCTCCGATACTTCCCAATCCGCGAAAAACGGGTGCTCCTGCAGGCCGAACCTGCCGAACAGACCGCCGAACTTTTCGTCGCGGACGCCGAAGACGACGCGCCGGATGCGCGCGTGCGCGAGCGCGCCTAGGCACATCAGACACGGTTCGATTGTCGAGACGCATGCTACATGGCCGAGATGGTCGAGGCGGAAGTCGCCAGCCGCGCGCTCGGCCTCCCGCAGCGCGAGTATCTCGGCGTGCGCGGATGCGTCGCAAAGCTCGCGCGTGCGGTTGCCGGCACGTGCAAGAAGCAAGCCGCCGGGCTCGCCGTCCGGAAACGCAACCAGCGCCGCGCCGACGGGCACCTCCCCGCGGTCAGCCGCGCCGCGCGCTTCGTCAAGCGCGATTCGCATCCAGGCTGTCCAGTCGGGAGAAGGCATGTATGGATTTTACAGCAGGTGCAAATAGCCGTATAGCGGTTATGAATCAAGCATTTCGACTGCAGGCGGGGTAAACCCGCCCGTACTTTTTCTAATGCTTCATCCCGCTCTTGGTTTCGTAGGTTATTCCGAGTTTCAGCTCGATTATCCGCGCCCAGGCGTACAGCACCGGAATTACGATCAATACCAGCACGGTGCTTGAAAGCAACCCGCCGATAAGCGGCACGCAAATCGGTTTCATCACTTCGCTGCCCGTTCCGTGCGAGTACATTATCGGGAAGAGCGCGATGACCGACGTCGCCACCGTCATCAGCTTGGGGCGCAGCCGCAGCGCCGCGCCCTCGTACGCGGCCTTGAATATCAGCGCGGGCGTCATCACGCCGCCGTTCTGGTCGCGCACGCGCAAAAACGCTTCCTCCAGGTAGACGACCATCAGGACGCCGGTCGATACCGCCAGCCCGAACAGAGCGATGAATCCCACCCACACCGCGACGCTTATGTTCATGTTGTGCCAGGCCAACAGCCACACTCCGCCGATGAACGCGAAAGGTACCGACAGCATCACGATCATCGTGTCCGTGAAGTTGCCGAAAGTGAAATACAGAAGCACGAAAATTATGACGAGCGCGAACGGAAGGATTATCGCAAGCCGCGCCCGCGCGCGCACCAGGTTTTCCCACTGGCCGGAAAGCCGGTAGTAGTAGCCTTCCGGCAGTTCCAGGTTTTCGGACAGCGCTTTGTCCAGCGCGTTCACGGTGCTACCCATGTCGCGGCCGCGGATGTTCAGGTAAACGAGCGAGCGCAACATGCCGTTCTCGCTCGACACCATCGGCGGCCCGTCTTCGTAGTAGACGTCGGCAACCATCCGCAGCGGAATCTGCCCGCCGTCCATCGTCGGTACGAGCGTGTCCATAATCCGGTCGGTGTTGTCGCGGAAATCGCGCGCGTACCTGACGCGGATACCATAGCGCTCGCGGCCTTCCACCGTGGTCGTCTGCGCCATCCCTCCGAGCACGCTGTCAATCACCATCTGCACGTCGCCGACGTTCAGTCCGTAGCGCGCCGCCTTTTCGCGGTCGGGCTTGATGTTGATGTACCGTCCGCCCATGACGCGCTCGGCGAACACGTCCACCGCGCCGTTGACGCCCTTCGCGATTTTTTCGGCTTCCAGAGACAGGCGCGCCAGGGTGTCCAGGTCGTTTCCGTAGATTTTTATCCCGACATCGGTGCGCACGCCCGTCGCGAGCATCTGGATGCGGTTGATGATGGGCATCGTCCAGCCGTTCTGCAGGCCGGGCACTTTAAGCATCGCGTCCAGCTCGCTGCGGATGTCGTTTATCGTCTTGCCCTTCGGCCAGGTTTCCTCTGGCGTGAACTGGACAAACGTTTCGATCATGTTCATCGGCGCGGGGTCGGTTGCGGTCTCCGCGCGTCCGTCCTTGCCGAGTACCCGCGCGACCTGCGGATGCTGCATCATTATTTTGTCCGTGAGCTGCAAAAGCCGCTTTGCTTCTGTCGTCGTTATTCCGGGCATAGTAACCGGCATGTAAACAAGCTCGCCCTCGTTAAGATTCGGCATGAATTCGGTGCCGAGCTTTTTGTAAATCGGGTATGTGAGGGCGACGATCGCGAACGATGCCGCGATTACGAGCCAGCCGAACTTGAGAGCGCCGCGGACGAGGGGCGCGTAAAGCCAGTCGAAGAACCGCGTTATCGGATTCGCGCTGTCGGGACGCGCGCGCCGCCCCATAATGAATGTGAGCAGCACCGGCTTGAATGTGATTGCCAGAAACGCGGATGCAAGCATCAGCCCGCTTTTGGTGAGCGCCAGCGGAATGAACAGCTTTCCTTCCTGGCCGGTAAGGAGAAACACAGGAACGAAGCTTGTAAGCACGATGAGCGGCGTGAAGAGCAACGCCTTTCTTATCTGAATGCACGCGCCTCGAACCGCCTCGAATTTCTCCTTGTAGGTGAGAGTTCTTTTCCCGCCGTCGGACGCGTTCACGATCCACCTGTGCGCGTTTTCGACAAGCACGATTCCGTCGTCCACGATCACGCCTATAGTTATCGCGATGCCCATCAGGCTCATTATGTTCGCGTTCAGCCCGAACTGGCGGAGCACGATGAATCCCGCCAGCACCGCGAGCGGCATCGCGATAGTTATCACCAGGCTCCCGCGCCAGTCGAGAAGGAATACAAGTACGACGATTATGACGACGATTATTTCCTCGAACAGCGTGTGTTTGAGGTGGTCTATCGCCTTTTCGATGAGCGCGCTGCGGTCGTGCACGATCTCGATGGACATGCCTTCGGGCAGGCCGCGCTCGACTTCCTTGATTTTCTCCTTGACGCGGTCTATGACGGCCTTCGCGTTTTCGCCGAAACGCATCACGATAATTCCGCCGACGACCTCCTCCTCCCCGTTCAACTCCAGAAGACCGCGGCGCATGTCCGTGCCGAGCTGCACCTTCGCCACGTGCTTTACGAGCACCGGCACGCCGGTCATGGTCGCTTTGATTACTATGTTGCCGATGTCCTCGATGGATTCCACGTATCCGCGGCCGCGGATGTAGTACTCCTGGTCGCTTTGCTCGAGAACGCGAGCGCCGACTTCGCCGTTGCCCATCTTGATCGCGTTGACGACGTCGCTTGAAGTCACGCCGTACTTTCGCAGCAGGTCGGGGTCGAGATCCACCTGGTATTCGCGCACGAATCCGCCCACGCTTGCGCACTCGCTGACGCCGTCCACCGCCGCCAATTGATATCGGATGTAGTAGTCCTGGATGCTGCGCAAGTCGGCGAGCGATTTTCCTTCGCCCTTGATTATGTACCACAAAACGTGTCCTACGCCGGTACCGTCCGGGCCGAGCTGCGGCGTCACCCCGGGGGGGATAAGTCCCTGCGAGCTGGCGAGCCTTTCCAGAACGCGGCTTCGCGCCCAGTAGATGTCCACGCTGTCGTCGAAGATTACGTAAATCAGGCTGAATCCGTAAAAGCTCTGGCCGCGCACGTCCTTGACATGCGGCAGCCCCATCATCGCGGTTTCGAGCGGGTAGGTGACCTGGTCTTCGACAGTCAGCGGCGCCTGGCCCGCCCATGGCGTATAAATGATTACCTGATTGTCCGACAGGTCGGGCAGCGCGTCCACAGGCGTTTCGCGCAACGTAATCACGCCCCAGACGAAAAGCGCGACGGCGGCCAGGATCACGATGAACCTGTTCTTAAGGCAGTATTCGAGTACGCTTTCGATCATCGGATGTCGCTTGCAAAACGAATGCGGAATTCGCGGCTAATGCACGTGCCCGGGCGGATTATCTCCCCCCCCGTCTTTTTCTGACGGCCCGCCGGCCTCCGCCGCCGAGTCCGCGGCCGCGCCCACGTTCATCAGCTCGGCCTCGCTGTCGATGAGGAACACCGCGCCCGAAAGCACCGACTGGCCCTTTCGCAGCCCGTCCAGCACCTCGATCCACTCGCCGTTGTCGCCCAAAATACGGCCCGCCTTGATCTCTTTCGCGACGTAAGTGCCAGGCTCGTCCACGGTGGGTATCCACACCTTGGCGCCTTTGCCGCTCCACAGAACGCTGTCGCGCGGCACGACGAGCACTTTTTCGGACGTGCGCTTTTTGATTTTTCCTTCGACGAACATTCCGGGGCGAAGCGCGAGGCCGGGATTGTTGACTTCGGCGCGCACCATCAGCGTGCGCGATTCGCCCATCACTTCGGGAAGAAGCAGCGTAACCGGGCCGTTCAGTTTCACTTCCCCGCCGAGGCCGGTCGCGGTCAGCTCCACGCGGTCGCCCACGGCGACCCTGGGGATGTCCTGTTCGTAGACGTTAAGCTCCACCCAGATCGGCGAAAGGTTCGCGACTTCCAGGATTTCCCCCCCCTCCATCATGTACATCCCCTGGGTAGCCATCAGCCGCATCACGATTCCGCCGGCGCGCGCGTAAACCGTAACTTTATCCACGACGGTTCCGTCCGATTCTAGTTTCGCAATCTGCTTGTCGGTCATTCCCATAAGCGACAGCTTGCGCCGCCCGCTTTCGATAAGCTTGTCGGTGTTGCTGCCCAGGCTTTGGTTGCCGCTTTCCGCGAGCTTCTTTTTGGCGCGCACCGATACAAGGAACTCCTGCTGCGCCTCGACCAGCATCGGCGAATAAACGTCGATCAGCGGCGCGCCCTTTTTCAGGTAGACGCCGGTTTCCTGAACGTAGAATTTTTCGATGCGCCCCTCGACCCAGGTCGTCAGCACCTGGAAACCGGTTTCCGGAGCTACGGCGGTTCCGTAGGTCTTGATTTCGGGCGAAATCGTGATCTCTTCAACGCGGGAAACCTGCGCGTTGGACGTCAGCCGGTCTATGGGCGAGAGCGACACCTTGGCCACGCCGCTCTTGACGGCTTCCTGCATCTTCTTTGCGTCTTCGCCGGACACCTTGATAAGCTCCATCCCGCAGATGGGGCAAGTTCCGGGCTTGTCGCTGGTTATCCAAGGATGCATGGAGTCTATGTAAATGAAATCGCCCGACTCCCCCCCTCCTTCGCCGGAAGCAGGCATTACATAACCCGCCTCAAGCAGGCGATCAATCTGGCCGCGCTGAAAGTAGGCGAGATACGCCAGGATGACGATGCACCCGAAAAGAAAAACAAGTACGCCCAGATTGACTCTGACCATGATTGACCCTCGCGGCGATGCGCGCGGGCGCGGAGCGTTCCGCGCCCGCGTCAATGCTTAATGGTGATGCGCGTGCCCTTCGTCTTCTTCGTTTTCCTGGTAATCGAGAATCATTTCCTTCGCTTCGGCGAACGATATCACCTTGCTTCCCTTGGATTCGGCGAATTTCCTCGCCTTATCCTTTTCCGCGAACGCGGCCAGGTATGGCGGCATCGAAAACTTCAGCGCTTCTAGGGGCACGTAAAACGCCTTGTCCGCTTTTACCATTTTTTCCACGGCGCCGAGCGTGGAGTAGTCAAGAACGAGCGCCTTTTCAAAAGCGATCTTTTCGTTCTTGGCATAGTCTATCCAGCATTCGAGGCTGACGAAATCCACTTCGTCGTCCTCGCCGGCGATATAACGCACAAGCGTGGGCGTCTTTTCTGTGCTCATCGAGCACATCGGGCACTCGTCGTTCGCGACCTCGCGCGCTTGCGCGGAAGTTTCGGAGCTTGCCATTTCGGCCGACGCGACTTGCGAGCCTCCGTCGCCGCAGCAGCCTCCGCCGTCCATCCCGCATCCGTCGTCGCCGCTCGAGGCCGCAGCGTCGCCGTGCATCTCGCAATCGTCGCCGGACGCAGCCGCTGACGGTCCGTTTTGCGTTTCAGGAGATACGCGAGCAAATCCCGCGATCGCCATTTGAATCGCGAGGAGCCCCGCGACTATCAAAACTGCGTAAAACTTCGCCTTTTGCATTTCATTTCCTCCGTTGGGGTATATCCCGAAAACAGGCCTAGTGATGATGCCCCCCGCGGCCCGCATTCTTTTCTTCCTGTTCGTACTTGAAAACTTCAATCTGCACATCCCCGAAGCCCACGGCCTTGCTGTTGTGCTCCTTGGCGAACGCTTCGGCCTTGGCGAGATCCGAGAACGCTGCGAAGTACGGCGGCATCGAATATCTCAACGAGTCCAGTTGAACATAGAACATCGCGGAAACTGGCTCGAACCGCTCTTCCTTGCCGAGCGTGTCGTAGTCTACGATTTGCGCGGATTCGGGCGGCAGCTTGTTTTCCTCGGCGTATTCAAGCCAGCATTCCATGCTCGCAAAGTAGGTTTCTTTGCCCTCCGGGCCGTACTTGACAAGGGTCGGCGTTTTCAGCGTGCTCATCGAGCACATGGGGCATTTTTCGTTGGTCACCTGGCGATTTTTGGAAGCTGCGGGCGCAGCGAATCCTTTTTCCGGCGACTTGGCAGTTTCCCCATGCTCGTGTTCATGTCCGTCGCCGGATTCGGCGGCTTCGCCGTGCATCGGCTTTTCGGATTTAACCAATTCGACCGCGCCATTGAAATCCAAAACTTCCGATGCTTCCAGGTTGGCGGTCTCCGCGGCTTTCGCCTTGTCGCTGAAAGCCGCGAAAAACGGAGGCATCGAGCCGCGCATCAGCTTGACTTTGACAAAATTGGCGTCCGTGACCTTCATCATTTTTTCTTCCGCGCCCGAGGAAAGGTCAAGCACTTCGGCGTCGGTCAGGGTTTTGCCGTTTTCCTCCGCATAGGCCACCCAGCACGCGAGGCTGTCGAACATCCCGTCCGCCGTTTTGATCCGAGCGTTGCTGGCCAAAGCGTCCATTCCGCAATGCGGGCAGGAGGCCTTCTCTCCTTCCGCGCCGAGAATCGTTTGGTTGTCCGCGGTCGCGGCAGGCGGCGTGCCGGACTGCGCGCCTGTGTCGCCGCCGTTTTCCGTGCCGGATTCGGGACAACCGGCTAGAATCGCCGCAAACACAATCATTGACATCAAAACAAAAATGCGCATCATTCGAAACAACTCCTTTGCAAATTGGTGATAGAAACGGACCGGCGCGTCATCGCCGGATTCCCAGAAATACTCCCGCTACGAACGCGGCCGCCATAATGAATACAATGGCGAACGCGAGGATTTTCAACTGTCTGTCGGTAAGTGCAGCCATCAAAGCATCCCCTGTTCCAGCAGCCAATCACGTACGTATTTCTTCATTTCTTCGAAATCGGCGATTTTTCCGCCGAGGTCGCCCATCGCGGACTCCGCCGCGTCTTTCGTGGAGAAAGCAGCGACTCCGGGCGGCATCGAGCCGGGCGGGACGCCGTCGATACCAATCAGGTACACCGCGTCCTCTGCCGGGACCAGCTTCCTGTCAGCCGGTTCCTTGCGAAAAGTCGAGTAGTCGAGCACCTCGACAGCATGGGGCTTGTTTTTTTCGGCATATTGAAAAAAGCAAGCAAGCGAGACGAAGCCGACCCATCCGGAATCGAAGTGCGCCGCGACCATGCTGGACGACTTTTCCGGCGCCATCCCGCAGATAGGATCACCGCCGCCGGGGAAAGAAGCGAGCCGTGCGGAATACGAGCCGTCGTCCGCGGCGGGCGCTTTCATATCGGAAGTCTTCGCCGTTCCCGCCGGCGGTGGATTCGCCATCGCTTCGGCGGTTTTGTCGTTGCCCGCCGCCTTCGCCGCAGCTTCCGACGGGTTCGAATAGCCCGGATAAGGCGCCATCAACTTGGTGAAGAGCCATGCGATTACGCCAAGCGCCATAAGCGCGAAAAGCACGCCGACGAATCCCTGACCGGCGGTGCCGGATTCGACCTCGCGCGGAATCGGATGCGGCGCGTGCATGTCTTCCGCTCCCGAATCCGCGGCTGATTTCTTGTTATCCGTCATTCCGTATCGTCAACCTCCTCACGATTCGGCGCCATGGCATCCGCCACCGCGCCCAGCGTGATGTAATAAAGCTTCGAGCGCGCCCGCGCCCTTTCGACCAGCGCCAACCTGTGCTCCGTTTCGTAATCCACCAGATCGATCTGCGTCATTAACAAATCCGCGAACATCGCCTTGCCGACTTGATAGCCCGCAAGCGTAGCGTCGAACGAGGTTTCGGCAAGAGGAATCAGCTCGTTTTTGTACCGGTCTATCCGCGCGCCGATAAGCCGCAGCCTGGCAAGCTCCGCGCCGCCGTCGCGCCTGATGCGGTTCAGCAATGCCTGCTCTTTTAAAGGAACTTGCTCGCGCATCGCGGCCGCTTCCTTGAACGCCGCGTCCTGCTTGTCGCGCTGGTATATGGGCAGATTGAACATGACTCCCAAAGAAAACATGTCGGCGAAATTCTGGCGGAATCCGTATCCAGCTTCGATCGTGTAATCGGGGTGGTAGTTTTTTTCCGCCAGCTTTTCCTTTTCGGCAAGCTGCGCGTCCCATACCGTCAACCAGGCAAGCTCCGGGTGAAGCTTGTAAGCTTCGAACCACAGCGATTCCGCGTCGGCATCGGCGGCAAACGCATCGCCCTCCGCCGCCTCAAGCTCCAATTCGAGCTCGCCATCCGGAATCCCGATCATTCCGGCAAGCTTTGCGGTCATCGTCCCGCGCATCTCTTCCATCTCCGCGCGCATCGCATCCACCATCGAGATCATCTTCTGAGTGGAAAGCACGTCGCTCATCGGCGCCAAGCCCAATTCGTAACGCGCGCGAGCGATTTCGAGCATTATTTCAAGCAGAGCCTTGCGCTTGTCCAGCATTTCGATGTTGACGGCGTTCGCAAGCAAGTCGTAGTACATGTCTATTACGTCGCCCGACATGTTGTATTCCGCTTCCTTCACCGCGATTTCCGCAAGCTTCACGTCGTAGCCCGCGATCTTTTTCATCGAAGATCGCTTGCCGTAGCTCATGAAGCTCTGCTGGAATTTGAGCTCCTGCATGGTCATCGGCTCCATCTGTTCCCACGGCCACTGGACCATCATGTTTCCCAGCATCAAACCGACCATCGGGTCCATATACGCCCCCATCTGCCGCGCCTGCTCTTCCATCACGGCCACGTCGCTGCGCATAAGCGCGAGCTCCGGATTTTTGGCGACGGTCATCGCCATCAACTTGCCGAGCGGTGAGGGAATGTAAACGCCGGACGGATCCGAAACCAGAAAGCCCGGCCTCTCCAGGATTTCGCGAACGCGGCCGCGCGCTTCTTCTTCAAGCGCGGCCAGCTTGCCCACGGGCGCGCCCTGTCCCGAAAACGCGTTTCGAATCTCCCGGCCGGCTCTCTCGATCCTGACCGCTTCGCCCGCTACAGCCGGACGCGCGCAAAGAGCCGCCGAATAGACGGCTGCAAACGCGCAAATGGCCGTCATAAGCGCGCGACGCTTCGTGCGAAAGCCCGGTTTTCCTCCGAATGGAGCCAAAGCGGAGGCATTTTACTAGATTGCTTAGTAGTTTGTCAAGAGGTTGGAGCCCTGTTGAAAAAAAAATTTATTTTCCAGAACTATAGCCGATTTTGTTGCTATGCGCCATAGTTTCAGGGTATATTCATTTGGCCGTTAATTCTATGGCGGCTAGTAATTGAGGTGATCGGATTGAACGACCTTGGGCCATTGCAAGGCAAGATAATGGAAGTGCTCTGGCGGATGCGCAGGGGCAGCGTCCAGGCCGTGCTTGACGAAATAAACAAGGAGCGCGCCGAGCCGCTGGCATATACAACGGTGCTGACCGTTATGAGCCAGCTATGGGAGCGCGGAATGCTGTCGCGCAGAAAAAACGGCCGCTCATATATATACAGGCCGACTTCCGACAAACGGGGGTATAAAGTGGAGCGGATCAGGAACTTTTTCGTCTCACTCTTCGGTACGGAAGAGAAGGTGGTGGCAAGCCACCTCCTCGATGCCTTGGAGGACGAGGATCCGTCCCGGATCGACGAGCTGGTCCGCGAGCTCAAGGAACGGAAGTACATTTAGTGTTCGAGCAGGCTTTAAAGATCGCAGCGCTTTTCTTTCTGGTTCAGGCGATTCTCGTTTACATCGCATCGGCTTCGGTCGAGCGTCTACTTGCGGGGATCGCGCCGCCGGGACGCGCGCGTTTTGCGTTTTTCTCGCTCATCGCCGCGGTATTGGCCGCTGCCGGATTCACAACGCTTATGGCTGCGCTTGCCCGCACCGGCGCGATCGGGATGGTCACGCCCTATTTTCACGGATTGATGCACGGCGGCGGGGAGCTTGCCATCCTTCTTTCCGGCACTGCGGGTATGGCGCTTTCGCTTTTGACCAGCTATCTGTTCGTGCGGGGCGGCGGCGCGGGAATCCGCGGGGCGCGTCCTGCCGAGAATTATTGCGGCCTGCCCGTCGCAACAACTGCAGTCATCAGGGGAGCCGCGCTCGTCGGCGCAATCCGGCCTTTTATAGCCGTATCCGATTCGCTTGCGGGGGAATCGCGCGATATCGCACTCGCGCATGAGCATGCTCATTATATTTTGGGGCACAATTGGATGAAGCTGGGAATGCGGGCGCTGCTTCGACTGAACATGATGAATCTGCCGCTTCACCGGCTCGCGCGCGTATTTCCGCTTTTGTGCGAGTACGAATGCGACGCCGCGGTTGCGAAATCCGTCGGCGAGGAAGCCTACAAAATCGGGCTGACGGAATTGTGTGCCGGCGAGATTGATTCCGCATTCCAGGGGGAGCGACTGGCCGCACTGGGAGTTTGCCCAACTCCCGCTGCAAACAAAGGCTTTGGCACGCTTGCGCTGTCATACGGAATCGCCTTCGCAGCCGTGCTGATTCCGGTGGCAGCAATGCTCGTCGCGTCGGTGCCGCGCTGCGCCGTGATTTGCTTCCTGGGATATTAAATCCAATCATCGGCGTTTTCGGCGATCCGGGCGCGCGCCTGCGGTTCGGGTTCGACCGAACGGCCGATTTCCTTAACAAACGTGGCGTTTTTGCGCTCGCTCAACCGGCTAAATCCTACCATTTGAGTATGAATCCAAAATGAACCGATATTTTGCCCTTCCGAAATTTCGCCGAGACGGGCGGGAATTCTTCCCCTCGAATGCATTCAAAAGCCCCGAAAACCCGCTCCGGCATTGACCATTTGCGTCCCGTCCACCGTATCGCCTGCGCGTTTTTCCGCCAACTGGACTCCAAACATATAATTCCGACTGGATATGTACAATATGCTGGATTCCCCGGTATAAGGTTTGTGGATACCAGCGGGTGTCCAATTTGAAAACCGAGTTCCGTTTGCTGGGCGGGAAGGAGCGCCGGGCGCAAGCCCAAATCTCCAAGTCGAAGCGCTCCTCCCCGCTCTTCCCGTATTTCGAGCGGAATCGCTTGAAAAACAACCAAGATGCACATCGAACTAGACAAAACGCAGAGCAGGTCGCTTTACCGGCAAATCCGGGACCAGATCCGCCGTATGGTGGACGAGGGTACCCTGAAGGCCGGCACCCGGCTGCCCGGAACCCGGGAGCTTGCGGACCAGCTCGGCGTTTCCCGAAAGACCGTACTCACGGCTTACACGGAGCTGGAAGCCGAAGCATATATAGAGACGAGGCCGCAGAGCGGGACATACGTCCGCAACCGCGGCACTTTGGCGACGCACGGCGTGGGCGCAAGCTCCCAGCCCGAAGTCCCGAACGGCGTGGCGTTGATGGATTGGTCGCCTTACGCGGTTCCGGGCGACTTTTTCGCCATGCCGCCTCGCGAGCGCAGGAACGGCGACGACGCGCCCGTAAGCTTCACAAAGGCGCTGCCGGACGACAGGCTGTTTCCGTTCGAGCAGATAAAGCAGATCACTTCAACCCTCCTTTGGTATCCGAAAGAGTTCTTTTTCAATTACGGCAATCCCCAGGGCTACCAGCCGCTAGTCGAATATATCGAGCAGCAGATGGCGCTCGAGGGCGTCGTGATGAAGGAGGGCGCGCCGGGCACGAACCATGTGATAATCACGAACGGCTTCCAAAACGCGCTTAACCTTTTAACCGGAATGCTAATCCGGAACGGCGAGACCGTCGTCGTGGAGAATCCCACTTACGCCGGCATTCTGAACCTGCTCATCGGCAAGCGTATCAAATACGTCGGCGTTCCCGTGGACGAAAACGGAATGATGGTGAGCAAGCTCGCCGCGATTCTGAAGGAAGAGCGCGTCGGGATGATCGTGACGATACCGACCTATCACAACCCGACGGGCACGACAATGTCGCTCGAACGCAGACACGCTCTGTTGAAGCTGGCCGAGCAATACTCGGTTCCGGTAATCGAGGACGCGCACGCAAACCGGCTTCGCTACGGCGGCGAGGTAATGCCCACGCTCAAGGCGCTGGACAGAGGCGGACACGTGATCCAGGTCGGCAGCTTCTCGAAAACTCTTCTTCCGGGATTGCGGCTCGGCTGGATGACGCTGCCGGAGGATGCGGCCGTCCACGCTTTTCATTTGAAGCGTGCATGCGACAAGAGCGACAGCTTTTTCCTCCAGGTGATCCTGCACGAGTTCATCAAGAAGGGACACTTCGAGAACCATATCAAGCGCACGGCGCGCATCTACCGCGCCAGGCGCGACGCGATGCTGGCCGCGATGGAGCGGCACTTCCCGGACTGCGTCAGCTGGAACGCGCCCGACGGCGGCCTGTCGCTTTGGGTAAAGCTCCCCCCCCGCTGGAAGAGCCTTCCCGTTTTCGTGATGGCGCGCGAGCGCGGCGTGGAATTCGCGGTGGCAAACTTTTTCTGGAGCGGGAAGGAAGACGCGAACGGTTTCCGCTTGAGTTTTTCCCAAGTTGACGAATCGGAGATCGAGAAGGGTATCGAAAGGCTCGGCTCGGTCTTGAACGATATAGCCGCGCGCCCCGCCGTACTGAACGGCGCATACGGGCGCGACGGCGAACTTTAGCTGCGGAGGTCTGCTGAGATGATTCTCAGATTGTTTTTGATTGCGGTTGCTGCTGTGTTTTTCCTAACCTCCTGCGGAGGGGGGGGCGGCGCGCCGGTTCCGAATCCGGGCGGCGATCCGCCGGCAGTGGATCCCCCGGTCGTCAATCCCCCGGTGGTCAATCCCCCCGCCGGAACGACCGGAGCCATCGAGGGCGTGCTCGACGTCAACGGAATCCCGGTGAGCGACGAGTCGGGAGCGCCGGCCGACGTCACCCGCGCCACGCTTAAAGTGATCGATCCCAGCGAGGAAATCGGATTCATCGCGGCCACCAATCCGGGGGCAACCGGCCAGTTCGCTGTCGGCAATCTCCAGCCCAGCAAGGTCAACTATCTTAATGTCAACTTCGCAACTCCGGTGGATTTGAAAGGCACGGGAGCGGTCGCGACGCCGATTGCGGTCAACATTCCGGTACAGATCGCGGCAAGCGCCAAAACTTCGCTGGACGTTTCGGTGAAACTCTGGGGAATCGCCGGAACTGCGTCGCTTCGCAAACCTTCCTCGGACGATTCGGGCAAGGTCGAAATCGAATACCACTATTCCGGGCCGGACGGCGAGCGCACCGTAAGGTACGTTATCGATTTCAGAATGAACACGACGACGTTCGACGCGAATCTTGACGGAAGCTTCGACGACGACTCCGGGCACGCTGACGACGACAACGACGGCATCGAGGACGAACGCGAAGAAGAGGACGAGCACCACGACGACTTTGTGGAGGTCGAGGAGAAGGGCGTAATTCAGTCCAAAACCGAAAATTCCATAACTGTAAACGGCGTTACGTTCACTCTGGACACGCGCACTTCGTACGAGGACGGCGCGTCCCGCACGGGATTGCAGCCGGGCGATCTTGTCGAGGTGAAGGGCTACACGACGCCGCTGGGAAACACCTACGCGGAAAAAGTGAAGCTCGAATCCGGCGACGACGAAGTAAGCGGTGTCGGCGGCGAAGACGGCTCGGATGATGATAGGTCGGACGACGGTTCCGATGACGATGGCTCTGACGATGGCTCTGGCGACGACGGCTCGGACGACGGCTCCGGCGATGACGGAACTGGTGACGACGGTTCCGGCGACGATTCCGGCGATGACGGATCGGATGACGGCCAAATAGACGATCCGGGTGACGATGGTTCGGGTGACGGGGATTCGGGCGACGAGCCGGAGGATCCCGAGGATCCTGAAGATCCCGGCGATGACGGCGGCGATGGCGGTTCGGAGCTTTAGGCCTGCAATTAAATAGGTATCAATCGGCCGCTGGGCCGGATACACCCCGAGTTCTGCGGGGTTACGGGAAAGCAACGGGCAGTTCTGGTTTAAGAAGGAGATTTGAGATGAAGTCGTTTGGAATTTTCAGAAGTTTGTATATGGCGGTTTTGGTTGCGGCGGCTCTGTTTGCAGTGGCGGCCTGCGGCGGCGGCGGCGGAAACTCCATCGTCCCCGGCCCGGGGAATCCGCCCGCGGATCAGACGCAGTACGGCACGGTTCAGGGCAAGCTCACGGATGCGGGCCTTGCATTCCGCGGCACCAGCCAGGCGGAAGATCCCGCTCCCTTGTCGGGTGTGATCGTCCAGCTTGTAGAGAAGCTCACCGGACGGGTCATCGGCGAAACGTTGACCGACGCGAACGGCGAGTTCAAGTTCGAGATGGTTCCCGCGGGCGAGCAGTATCAAGTAAAGGTGAAACTTGAGCTTGAATTCGACCTCAACGGCGACGGCACTCCCGACAAGGTCGAATTGAGCTTCGAAGTGATGGTCACGCCCGGCCAGGCGACAGAGCTGATCCAGATGCTCGGGCTTGCGGACGCGGACGGCGACGGGATTCCCGACAGCATCGACGTCGAGACCGAGCTGCGCGACGGCGACGGCGTCCATCAGGAGCGCACCCGCCACCGCCAGCGCGACGGCGAAACCCAGATTGACTCGAACGGCGATGGCACGTTCGACGATTCGGTCAGCGACGACGATGCGGACGGCATCGCCAACGAGCACGATTCCGATGACGACAACGATGGAATCAGGGACGAAGGCGACGACGATCAGAACGGAGACGGGATGGAAGACAACGTGGAGTTCGAATTGACCGGCACTATCGATGCTGTCGGCGAAGGCACGCTTACGGTTGACGGCGTTGAATATGCGTTTGACCAGAACACCCGCTTCCTGAACGATACGGGCGAGCCGGTGACGCTTGCCGAATTTCCGGCGGGAACGTTTGTCGAAATAGAGGGCTGGATTCTGGAGGACGGCTCGATGTATCTGAAAAAGGTCAAGATCGAGGACGAGTCCGAGGTTGAAGGCGGTGACGACAACGGCACCGCGTTCGAATTCAAAGGAACAATCGAGGCAGTCGGAGACGGCGCAATCACGGTGGACGGCCAGGTTTATACTTTCGACGAATTTACGAAATTCCTCAATGACTCCGGCAACCTGATAACTCTCGCCGAGCTGGCTGTTGGAATGTTCGTCGAGATCGAAGGTTGGACACTCGAAAACGGCTCGATGTACCTGAAGAAGCTCAAGATCGAGGACGAAACCGAAGACGGAATCGGCGATGACAACGGCGGCAACGGCGACGACGACGGCGAGGAAACCGGCGACGACCACGGCGGCAACGGCGGCGATGACGACGGCGAGGAAACCGGTGACGACAACGGCGGCAACGGCGGCGATGACGACGGCGAGGAAACCGGTGACGACAACGGCGGCAACGGCGACGACGACGGCGAGGAAACCGGTGACGACAACGGCGGCAACGGCGATGACGACGGCGAGGAAACCGGCGACGACAACGGCGGAAACGGCGACGACGACGGCGAGGAAACCGGTGACGACAACGGTGGCAACGGCGACGACAACGGCGGTGATGGTGAAGACGGCGAGGAAGAGGACGATAACTAAGCCGTAACTATCCGAAAACACGCCCGGCTCTTTTCAGGGTCCGGGTTTATTGAGATG
The DNA here is from genome assembly GCA_039961635.1 of bacterium. Lineage (NCBI taxonomy): Bacteria > bacterium. Next base: position 4,943 of record JABRWB010000019.1, on the reverse strand, counting down.
CCGGGGCATTCCCAAGCCGGGGATGCCCCGCTTTTTTTTGCGCGGACACTGAACAATTAGGTTCTTAAATCGTCATTTTCAGGTTGATTTTCGGGCGGAACGGGGTATTATCCGTCCCGTCCGCATTTGCTCGGCCGGCGCAACTCCCGCCGGCCGCATTGGTTAATTTATCTCCGGCGGGACTTACATTGCCCGCCGGCGGAGCGAAAAATGATCGAGGTAGAAGGACTTTCGAAGCATTTCGGAGAAGTGAAAGCCGTGGACGGCATCACGTTCAAGGTGGGCGACGGCGAGATCGTGGGATTTCTCGGCCCGAACGGCGCTGGCAAAACCACCACGATGAAGGTGATCACCTGCTTTCATTCTCCCACGGGCGGTCGGGTCAAAGTGAACGGCTACGACGTCGAAGGCGACCCGGTCGCGGTTCGCAAAAGCATCGGCTACCTGCCGGAGAACAATCCCCTGTACCACGATATGGGCGTGCTGGATTACCTGTCCTTCATCGCGGGGATCCGGGGGATCGACCCGTCCAAAAGGAAAGCCCGGCTGGACGAAATCGTCGAGGTCACATCGCTGGGCTCGATGGCGCACAAGGACATCGGCCAGCTTTCCCGCGGCTTCCGTCAGCGCGTCGGGCTGGCGCAGGCGCTGATCCACGATCCGCCGGTGCTGATTCTGGACGAGCCTACAAGCGGCCTCGATCCTATCCAGATTCAGGAAATCCGCACGCTCATCCGGAACATAGGGCGGCAGAAGACGGTGATTTTCAGCACGCATATATTGCCGGAGGCGCAGTCCGTTTCCGACCGGATTTTGATAATAAGCGACGGCAAGCTGGCGGGCGAGGGCACTCCGGAGGAGTTGTCCGCGATGGCCGCCGGAGACGCTATAACGCACGTGTCGGTGAAGGGCGACGGGGAGAGGGCGAAGGAGCTGCTTGAAGCGGCGGCGGCGGGCGCGCGGATCGAGCCGGTACAGGGCGGGGGCGGCGCGGCTTCGTTCAGAATTACCGGAGGCGGAGAGGACGTTTGCGAGCGGATTTTCGACGCATTTTCCGGCTCCGGGCTGAAGGTGGTGGAGCTGTACCGGGAGAAGGCGAGCCTGGAAGACGTGTTCAACCGCCTCACCAGGCGGATCCAGCACGGCGGAATTGAAGGAGAGGCGTGATGCAGAATTCGATGACGATATTGCGGAAGGAGTTTCGGCAGTATTTCGATTCGCCGATCGGCTACATTTTTATCACGGTATTTCTGGTGACGGCGTCTTGGCTGTTTTTCAGGACGTTCTTTCTGGTCGAGGAAGTTACGGTGCGGCCGATGTTTTTGTTTATCCCGTGGCTGTTTCTTTTCTTCGTTCCCGCCGTGACGATGCGGTTGTGGGCGGAGGAGAAAAAGGCCGGGACGCTTGAGGTGCTGATGACGCTGCCGGTGCGGGACTGGGAGGTCGTCGCCGGCAAGTTCGGCGCGAGCCTGCTGTTTTTGGTGTTGTCGCTTGCGCTTACGTTTTCGATTCCGCTGACGGCGTATTTGCTCGCCGAAAAGAAGGATTTGGTTGACTGGGGGCCGATCCTGACGAGCTATCTCGGTGCCGTGCTTCTGGGAGCGGCGTTCCTTGCGATCGGGATTTGGGTGTCGAGCCTGACCGAAAACCAAATTGTTGCGTTTATCCTTGGCATTGCGGCCAGCTTCGTGCTGATGATTCTGGGCGAGCGGATTGTGACTGCGTTCCTGCCGGGGCTGCTCGCCCCGTGGATCGAATATCTGGGGCTGAACAAGCACTTCAACAGCATCGCGCGGGGAGTGATTGATTCCCGCGACATTGTCTATTACCTGAGCGTAATCGGCCTGTTTCTCTATCTCACCGTCCGCTCGGTCGAAAGCAGGAAGTGGAGGTAAACGGGATGAAAGGGCACGGAGCAAAACGGATGGTTATGGTTGCCGAGGTGGCGGTGGTTCTGCTCATCCTCGCACTGGTCAATTTCCTCGCGACGAGGCTGTTCGCCCGCGCGGATTTGACGAAGGACAAAATGTACACGCTTGCGCCCGCATCCCGCGAAGTGGTGCGGACGCTGCCGGACGTATTGAACGTGGGCGTTTACATTTCGAGCAAGGTTCCGGCGCAGGTGCTTCCGCTGGTGAACGACACGCGCGACCTGCTGGCCGAATACGAAGCGTACGGGAACGCGAATTTCCGCGTCAAATATTACGACCCGACGGTAGACCAGAAAGCGCTCGAACGGGCGAAGGGACTCGGCATCCAGGAAATCCAGGTGCAGGTCATCGAAAAAGAAGGATTCAACGTCCAGAAGGCCTGGCTGGGCATTTCGGTGGAGTATGGCGACAAAAAAGAAGTGATTCCGTCCGTCACCGCGGTGGACAATCTCGAATACGAGCTTACAAGCGCCATCGTCAAGGTGACGAACGAAAAGCTTCCCAAAATCGGCATACTGGAAATCCGCGGGCCCCAGATGCAGGGCCAGCAGCCCAACCGCTACAATTCGCTGCGCAGCCTGCTTTCCTCCCAGTTCGATGTGGTGTCTGTCAACTTCGACGCCGAAGAAAAAATCCCGGAAGACGTTACCGTCCTGTTTATCAGCGACACGTGGGGGATAAGCGAATTCGGAAAATATTTGATCGACCAGTTTCTGATGCGCGGCGGCAAAATCGTCTGGCTGATTGACGGGATAACCATCGGCCAGGGGCTTCAGGCGTATCCCAGCCTCCCGGGAATCGAAGAGATGATGCGCAAGTGGGGAGTGGACTTGGACCGCAGGCTGCTGCTTGACGTTCAGTGCGACCGGCCGCAGATACCCACCGGTCCGGGGATGGTGGTGATGCTTCCTTATTATCCTTGGATCAAAATTCTGGCCGCGAACATGAGCGACGATTTCCCTCCCACCGCGCAGCTTGAAGGCGCGACGTTCTACTGGGCGTCTCCTATAAAGCCGAATCCGCCGGCGGACGCGCAGTTCAAGGTGAGCACGATAATGTCCACTACCGAGGATTCCTGGTTGATGGAAAGTCCCTACAACCTCGATCCGCTTCAGTCGTGGGAAGGAACCGAGCGGAAGGAATTGGGAAGGCACAGCGTCGCCGTTTATTCGAGCGGAATTTTTCCCAGCTTCTTCGCCGGGCAGGAAGCGCCCGCGCCGGTCAAGCCTTCGGAAGGCGAGGGCGACGACCTCGTCCCGCCGGTCGAGATTCCGGAAAAAGTTGACCTTTCCATCGAAGAAGGCGCAATCGTCGCCATCGGCAACGCGCGTTTCGCCAGCGATGAGTATCTCCAGCAGGACAGAGGCGAAAACTCCATACTGCTGCTCAACATCGCGGATTTTCTGGGTTACGGCGACAAGCTTATAGGCATTCGCAGCCGCGGAACCACCACGCTCAAAATGATGCCCGGAATCAGTCCCGCCACCAGGAACGTCATCAAAACCGCGAATTTGATACTCGTTCCGCTTCTTGTAATCCTATACGGAATCGCGCGGTTTTTCATGAAACGCGCGTCGAGGGCTCGTATCGCGGCCCGTTATGCCCCGGCAGGTGATGCGAAATGAAAAGGCTGATAGTGCTGCTCGTCATTCTGTTGCTTTTGGCGGCGGCGGTGTTTGTCGTTCAAAAGCCGCGCATCGAACAGGAAAGGCGGATTCGCGAGGGCGCTTCAAGCGCGCCCAACCTGTTTCCCTCCCTCGACGTGGACAAAGTGAACAAGATTTTCATAGACGACGGAATAGACAAGCGCACGCTCGAAAAAACCGGCGACGGCTGGCTTGTGTCATCCGACGGAGCAAAATTTTTCCCCGCGGACAAGACCAAGGTGGACGAGGTTCTCGACTGCATGAAACAGGACTTGACCGAAGACAACGTCGCGTCGAGCCTCAAGGAAAAGCACGCGCAGTTCGAGGTGGACGAAAAGACCGGCACGCAGGTTGCCGTTTACGCGGGAGGCGAAGAACCGGCCGCGAAGTTCATCATCGGAAAGCAGGGCCCCGATTATTCCTCCACATTCGTCCGCAAGGACGGAGACGACCGCACGTTTTTGATCGCCCGGCAGTTGAGCGCCGTTTTCAACCGCGACTTGAACGGATGGCGCGACAAGCACGTTATGAAATTCGACCCCGCTCTCGTCACCGAAGCGTACTTCGATTTCGACGGCCAGAAGTACCGCGTGAAAAAAGAAGACAAGGGCTGGATGCTGCTCGAGCCGGAGGAGTCGCCCGCGAACGGCATCAAAATCGAAGCGGAGTTGAAATCGCTTTCCGAGCTTGAAGCGACCGGATTCGAGGACAAGCCGATTGAGGAGGCCGGGCTGTCCAAGCCCGCAAGCGAAGTGCTGCTCACGTTCGCGGACGGCACCAAGCTGCGGGCGCTTTTCGCCGCGGAAGACGCGGGATACGTGAACGCGTACATAGAGGGCAAATCCGACACGATATTCAAAATCGGCAGCGTAAGCTTCTCTCCTCTCAAGATAACCGCGCTGTCCCAGCTCAAGATGGAAGAAAAGCAAGAGGAAGCGGCGTCTTCCGAATCCGGCGGCGAGGCGGAGGGTAAATCCGCGGATTCCGAAAAAAGCGGCGCGAACGGCGGCGGCGACGCGGAAAAGCCCGGCGGGTAGGGCAGGCCGGTTTGGCCGATTTCGAATTCCCTTTCCCGCAGCCGGCAAACCGCGGCCGCGGAATTTACCCGCCTGTTGCCATTCCGCGCGCCGGCGGATTTTCTTGACACGGGCGCGCGCCGCCCGTATACTTTAATCGCGGGGTGGAGCGGTGGTAGCTCGTCGGGCTCATAACCCGAAGGTCGTGGGTTCAAATCCCACCCCCGCAACTTCGGAATCACACGCGGGATTCGGCAAGCCGCCGGAGCGTGCGGAGCGGACGGTTTTCGTCTTCCAGCCGGCTTCCGTAACCTCGAAAACGGCGAAAACCGGGGGAGGTTACACCAAAA